>NZ_KV840424.1:22868-232109 GCF_001839185.1 Staphylococcus sp. HMSC65H10
TTTCGTCTGTAACTGTCGTTACTTTTGTACCATCTGGTTTTGTTAATGTGACCGTTACTCCAGCAATTCCTACTTCATTTAAGTTTTGGATACCATCTTTATTGCTGTCTTCCCAGACATAGTCACCTAAATTATATGTCGCTACTACAGGTTTAAAGAACCCAGAATCTATCGTATAATCATCTGCTCTGTTAATTGTTACATATGAAATCAATCCATTAGAGTCCTTTTCACGATTGTTTCCTGATTCTTTAGTTGTTGGAACATAGCCATCTGGTGTTTCAAATACGACAACATACTCACCATTTTTAAGGTTGTTGAACAAGTAGTTACCATATTTGTCAGTTACAGCTGTATTAATAATATTGCCTGTCGTCGCATCTTTCAATGTGACTAAAACTCCTGAGATTGGTTGTTCACCCATGTCTTGAATACCATTTTGATTAACATCTTCCCAAACATAGTCACCTAATTTATATGTTTCAACAGTTCCATCTCCAGTTCCATTACTAAATTCAGTGTATACTGTATTATCAAATGAGAATGCTGCTTGATTACCATAAATATCTTTAGCATATAATATTGCTCTTGTAGTTAACTCTGTACTATGTTTTGGATTAAATTTAGAATCAACTACTACCACATAAGGGTCACTTATACCACCGAAATCAATTTCTAATTTCCCCTTTTCATTTGTATAAACTCTTTGATTATTATAAAAGTTTGAAGTTAAATCTTGATATTTAGAAGCATCAAATGCATAACTGTCAGTTAAATCAGCTTTATTAGGTACTTTATAAATATGGAACTTTGTATTATTAATATCTAATAAAGCATTACTATTTAAATCTTTAGGTTCTAATGTTAAACGAGCATTGTTTAAATAATAATCTCTAGGATTCACATATACGATTTGTTGAAAATCATTTGTTTTTTGTAAAGCATCTACACTTGTAATCATTGTGTCTACTGAGGCAGGCGCCACACCATGATCATGTGCATCATAAGCATATGTGATTTCTGGGCTATACTTTTCTCCAGCAAGGTCGTAATTCAATGTATACGTTCCTGCTTTTCGAGCTTTATCCCTGTCAGTAAATTGAGTTAAATCGAATTTACCAGAAATGTTTTGTTTATCATTAACCCAATCTGTAAATGTATATTTTAGAAGTTTAGTATTTGTGTCATAAACACCTACCGCAACAATCATACCAGTTGTGGTAGCTAATACTGTATGCACTTTATTATCATCATTTTTATAATTTAAATCCCCGTTGAATGTCGCATATTCAGGCATTTGTACTGTGAAATAATCTCCACTTTTAACTTTGTTATCTACTTTATAATCAGCTCTCAAACGGAAATTACCGCCTTGGTTAGGGTCAATTTTTGTTTGGCTAATTTGTGGGTTTGAAACTGTTACTAAGTCATTAACGTTAGAACCCTTTTGATCCGTTGCTACATCTTTCAAATCTTCAGCAGTATAAGCTGCTCCTCGTAATATTTGTGCATTTTGTGCTGTAGCTTCAATAGTGTCCTTATCTTTATTTTGAGATGATTGTTTTAATAAGTCTGCCGTTACTACTGGAGTTTTTTGCGGTGTAATATCCGCTTCTCCGCCCCTTGTTTCAACAACTGGATTAACAGGTTGTGATGCAGTTAATGTTTGAGGTGCTTCTACAGGTTTAATTAATTGTTTTTCTTCTGCTGATTCTTCAAATTTTTGTGGATTGTTTTCAGGTTGTACGCCTGTTTCTGGTGCTTCATTAATTGTTGGTGCTGGTTCTGTAAGTGGTGTTTTTTCTTCAATAGGATTTTCTTGTTCAGTAGGTGTTGATTCTGTAGTTGATTGTGATACTTTAGGTTCTTTAGAGGTATTTTCTAGTTGTTGTTTTGTATCTGCTTTGTTGTCTGTTAGTGTGTCATTTTCAATCGGATCTTTTAGTGTCTCATTATTTAATTGATTTTCAGTGTTATCAATGTTTGCCGGCTGAGCATCTGGTGTCCCTGCATTTTTCGCAGGCTCATCTGGCTGTACTGATGTTGAATCTTTAGCCTGGTTTGATGTCGTTATCTCCTCTGCTGCTTTTGCTTCGTGACCAAGACCGAATATTAAGGTAGCACCTACAATAATGGATGCTGTACCAACCGAAAATCGGCGGATTGCATATTTGTTACGGTGCTTTGCCTCAAAATTATTTAGTTGTTTATTCATGTGTTTCTCCTCTCTCTATTTAAGCCGTTCAATGCTTTTATCCCTAATTAGGTATAAAAATTAAGCCGAACCGATCAGTATTGTTCCTGTAGAACGTTGGAGAAGAACTAGTGTTTGAAATAGACAGACTTTCTTCATCCCTGGGGACTCACAAAATGAGTAGGAAACAATAACAAATCAGACGGCTTAATGTGATTATATTTAATTAGAGTATTAAAATATTGTATTAAATAATAGAAAGGGTACTTATCACTTTACATATTTTTGTGATATTATACTTTTTTGTTTCTTCTGTACTGTGTAGGTGTCATTTCAAATTCTTTTTTAAATTTCTTACAGAAATGAGAAGAATCTGCATAACCTAACATTTGGGAGATTTCACTGATGCTTAAGTTACGATCTAATAACTTTTTAGCATCTTCTAGTTTTGACTTAGTAATATACTTTTTAACTGTCATACCAAGTTCATTTTTAAAGTTTAAATTTAAGGTCGTTTGGCTAATGTTAAATTCTTTAGCAATCGACTCTATCGTGATTTCATTGTAAAGATTCTGGTTGATATAGTTGAGAATTGAAGATAAAAATGGGGAGAGCTCTTCATCCACGATTTCACCTATTTTTTGAGTGAAAAATACGATAGCGCCATTTCTGACTTTCATAATTTCCGAAAAGTTTTTAGCGGCTTCATTGTCAATAATCATTTGGTCTCTCGTGCGGGTTGCTTCTAATACATCCATACCTGATTCTATTGCGAGTTGTGATAATTTTTCAAAAACGATAATCGAATAATTCTTCTCGCTACGAATAGAATCTCTTTTACTTGTTGGCATGATTCCTCCTTCCAAATCTGATAGAGATTTCTTCAACTTTGTTATAGAACCTTGTCTAACTAAATCCATCACTTGCTTTTCATACTTTAATTTATTCTTTTCGTTTTCATTTTCAATAAAAAATAATTTCTCTAACCCAGCGTCGTCTAACATTTTCTGCAACTTTTCTACATAGCTATGTATAGGCTCAAAAGTCGGGTCTGATTGACGATCTAATGTAAAAAGATAGTGCACTAATTTAATAATGTCTCTAATGTCTTCTAGAGAATAGAGCTTTATTTCTGGTGCATAATCATTGATTGCCTTTTTAAATTTAATGCTGATGTTTTGTTGTTTTAAAAAGTGTGTAAAGAAGTCGTCCGGTGGTAAACAATGGACATTAAACGGACCAAACAGATAATGCTTGTCCTCAAAGTTATGAAGTAGAAATACTTCATTCATGGCACCTGTTAAAATATAGTAATTATGCCTTTTCTTTTCATCTTCAACAGATTTAATAAGATCTAGTTCGTTATATTGCGGGCTTATCATTTTCTTCGATGTATACTCCTGTATCTCATTCAGATTAGAATCGTATGCTTTAACATTGATACCTAAACATACATGAAGCGATTTTAATATTGCTTTTTCTTTCATTTCTAATCAAAGACCTCCTAGTTGTTACGAAGTTTCTCTTGCCTCACATTAATATCATAATAGCAAATCGAAATATTTAATTGTACATATTATAAAACATTGTATGTTTAAAACATACAATCGCTCACAAGTTGTATTTCAACAATACTGTCATTACAACCTTATCGCAAGCAAACGTTTTCCTTAAATTATCAATAACCTTTCTAAATCTTAAATATGTTTATCATTAATCTTAAATTATTTGATTAAAACAAATAAGTATAACTTTAAATTATTATAGACGAACATAAAAAGTAGAGCCTGTCAAAAATAGAGGCTCTACTTATATTTTTACGAAATATAGACGTCATTATTTACGTGAATTCAAACGCTTTTTTATTATACTTGATTTGTCAAGTATACTTTATTTCATAGACAATAAATACCTGAATATTTCACGTCAAACCAAATCAACTTTACCTGATCTTTTCATCAAATGTTCAAACTTATTGTACTTATTTTTGCATTATATAACATAATGCAGTTTATTTAATCTTGCTCTGTATCAACGTTAAATAAACGTTCCGCATTTTGATAAGCAATTTTAGCTTGTTCTGTTGGTGTGAGATTCAATTCATCTAAGAATGTCGTTAGTCCCTCTGGTTTTATATACGGGTAATCCGATGCATATAAGATACGATCAATACCGAAATAGTGACGTATCATTTCAAATTGAGGTTTCGATAACATCCCACTCGGCGTGATATAGAAGTTATTTTTAAAATACGTACTGATAGGTTGTTTTAAATGCTCTGATATGATTGCTTGATCCATACGTTCTAAGAAGAACGGCACAAATTCTCCCCAATGGCCGAGGATGATTTTTAGATTCGGATAACGGTCTAATAATCCTGAAAGCACTAATCTTACCGCATGAACCCCTGTCTCCATATGCCAGCCATAGCCAAATGACGCAAATATTGATGCAGTGACGTCATCATAGCTTGAGCTATTATAATAAGCTTGGTAGACCTCTGATTTAATCGGTGCTGGATGTAAGTAAAGTGGTACATCTAATTCTGCAGCCGCTTCAAATATCCCTTCATACTTCGGATGATCCAAGAACGTACCGTCTTCTCCTCTTCCTGCAATCAACGCACCTTTAAGTCCTAGTTCTTTTACACTTCTTCTTAATTCTTGTGCTGCTGCTTCTGGTTCATTAATCGGCAATACCGCCAAGCCTTGAAAACGTGTCGGACGTAAGTCCACATACTCTCTTAACACATCATTACATAACTGACATAATTCAATTCCTGCCTGTCCTGTTAAGAGTGAAGGTGCTTCTTTACCATAAGATAAAACCTGCATACGTACGTTATTGTCATTCATAAATTTCATACGCGTTTTATGTTGGTCTAGATCATCTTCACCATGAAAGTCAGTCTTTTCTTCTAAAGCTGAAAGCATTGTTTCTAACGGAACACCTTTAGGATCTTTCGAAACTAAATTCCTCACCTTTTCTTGTACATCTGTCAGTATATAGTGTTCTTCAACCAAAATTGTTTCCATTTTTCTTCCTTCTCTCTTCTATATCGTTAATAATCTTTTCCCGAGTTACCTTACATATATGCGATAAGCTTTTCGATAGTTGATTCTAAGCTGGTCTGTCTCAAAATCAATTCCCATAAGATTATCTTACTTAACATAGTAGTTAATTTTCATAAACTTTCCATTTTCAATGGTAAATGCCATCTCCAACTTACAAAATTTTCTATATCATACATCGCCGCATTAAGCTTGATACATTTAAAATAGTTCCGTTTTTGTGTAATTATAAATTGATACATATAAACTAATTTTTAGATTTTAATGGTAATAATTAATAATATTACATATATTACAAATATTACCGTTGTTAAACAATAATGGAGACCTTTATAAAGTGAGACCTATCAACTTTTTCCTGAGTTTTTATAGTGCCTGTTATAAAATTGTCACATTTGCCTGTATATTATGACATTTTAATTATTTAATGCTAATTGATAGGTTTTAACTAAAATCTATTACATTTTTCTAACAAATAATAAACATTCTTACATTTTAGTAAAATTATATTTTTTAATATTTGATATGTTAATCTGTTCGGGGATAAAAAAACGAGGTGAAAATTTTGTTATTAGTAATCATATTTTCCGCATTGATTTTAGTACTTGGCATTCGTGAAATGCATGTACATAGAAAACGTATCAAACAGATCCCGATACGTATCAACATTAACGGTATTCGCGGTAAATCCACCATTACTCGATTAATCTACGGCATCTTACGAGAAGATAACTACCAAGTTATTGGTAAAACAACAGGAACTGATGCCCGAATGCTGTATTGGTTTGATGAAGAAGAGTATCCAGTCGTTCGTAAACCCCAAGGTCCAAACATCGGAGAGCAAAAGGATATTTTGCAGAATGTTATCGACAACAAAGGTAAAGCCATCGTTAATGAATGTATGGCCGTCAATCCAGACTATCAAATCGTCTTTCAAGAAAAGCTGTTAAAGGCGAATGTGGGTGTCATTGTCAATGTCATGGAAGACCATATGGAAACTTTAGGTCCGACATTAGATGAAGTGGCAGAAGCATTTACCGCAACAATTCCTTATAACGGAAAACTTGTCATCATGAAAGATGATTACACAGACTTCTTTAAGAAAGTCGCAGATAAACGCAACACTGAAACGATTGTCGTGGACAGAGATAAAGTTGAAGAAGATTTACTTCGAAAATTCGATTATATCGTCTTCCCTGACAATGTCGCGATTGCGATGGGTGTCGCAAAAGCAATCGGCGCCAATCCAGATGTCGCAATTGAAGGTATGTTGAACGCACCGCCTGATAGTGGCGCAGTACATATACACTACTATCATAAGAACGATACTAAGAACATCTTCGTTAATGCCTTCGCCGCAAACGAACCTCAGTCATCTAAAGCGATTCTCCAAAAAGTAATCGACTACAAATATCCCTATGAAAAGAAAGTCATTATTTTGAATTGTCGTGGTGACCGTTTAGATAGAACAAAACTCTTTGCTGAAGATTTCATTACTGACGTAGACTTCGACACGTTGATTTGTGTCGGCAAGAGTACGCAGCTTGTGACAGAAGTCATGAAATCTCAACCAGATAAAAAATACTTGAACTTTGAAGGAAGACCTTTCGAAGAAGTAGAACAAGCAATCTATGAGGAATCCAAATCGGCACTAGTATTTTGTGTCGGCAATATTCATGGTAACGGCAAGAAAGTCGTGAATTTATTAGAAGGGATGGATTAATTTTGGTAGGTTCAGAGCTGTATTTCTCATTATTTGTAGGTATCGTACTCAGCTTGATATTCGCTGAGAAATTCGGTATCAATCCTGCAGGGCTCGTAGTACCTGGTTATTTAGCTTTAATATTTGATCAACCTATTATGTTGCTGTCAGTACTGATTATCAGCTGTCTGACATACTTCATTGTGGCACACGGTATTAGTAAAGTTGCTTTACTTTATGGACGTAGAAAGTTTGCCGCAATGATTTTAACCGGCATGATTATAAAATTCGTTTTTGACTTGATATATCCACTGACCCCCTTTGAGGTCGTGCAGATATCCGGTATCGGTATTGTCATTCCAGGCATTATCGCGAATACCATTCAAAAACAAGGTACAATCACTACGTTAGCTTCATGTATGCTGCTGACTTGTATCACGTACGTCGTGTTATTCGCATATAGCTTTATCAAATAAGAAGGAGTTAGAGTATGGCTAACAAGCAACGTTTCAATATAGAGAATTGGATTTTAAAGAAATCCAAAAATCAAAAGAAGCATAATTCTAAATACATGTTAGTTGTGTCTATCGTTGCGCTGATACTACTCATAACGCTCATGGCCACTGCTAAAACACATAAGGTCGATGTCTTCGCTAAACATAAAGATGATATTCACTTAGCTTACTTCGGTAATGTCAATTTGAATAAATACATCAGACAAAGTGATTTAGATGATATGTTCGACCCCATTCACAGCATCATTAAAGAAAGTGATTATGCTTCAACCAGCTTGAATATCAATCGCGTATCTAAAAATCCATCTAAGAACGTCAAAAAGAACTTAGATAATATCGCATTTATGAAATCACTTGGCTTTACAAATCTTAATTTGACCAACAACGCAGTAGATCTCGCAGATATGAAACAAATTGAAAAACAAGCCAATCAAAAATACGGTTATAACTTTTTAACCGGTAATGGTTCAAACCCATTAAACAGTAAAGTATCTCATAAGACGATTCATGGTAAGAAAATTGCGACTGTGTCATTTACAGACATCAACTCAAAATATACGAATGCGAATAAAGCCACAACATCTATCGCTTTAGATCCGAAAATCTTTGTTCCATTAGTGAAAAAACTTAAAGAAGAAAATGACATGGTTGTTGTCAATGTAGACTGGGGTATTCCAGATGAACCACATGTCACAAGCCGTCAGAAGACTTACGGTCACGCCCTAGCAGAAGCAGGTGCTGATGTGGTCTTAGGCCATAATACAGTGATTCAAAAAATTGAAGAACATCAAAATACACCAATCTTCTACAGTTTAGGTAATGTCACTTCAGATGATTTCTTATCTGAGAATAAAAAAGGCTTAGCGGTTCAACAATCATGGGATGGAAATCGCAGTGACTTCATGATTACACCGATTAAGACTTCCGGAGATAAAATCACCAAAGATAATATGAACGTCATAGAAAAAACAAAACTAAAAAATCGTATTTCTCACCCATCCATCAAACTTAAAGATACTAAAGGAGGCTACTATTATGAAAATTAAGAATTACTTATTATATGCGGCTATTGTATTGATCATCGCCAGCATTTTCTTAATGATTATTCTCAGCAATGCGAATGAACCTTTAGATAAATATGAAAAGCATGATTTAAAAACTGAAAAACACGTGTCTTTCAATGGAGGTCATACCTTCCATGAACATTTATAGTAAAAAGGTACTGACAGTTATATTTATCATCACATTGCTGGTATCTACTGTCTTCTACTTTATAAATAAAGAAGACCAAGTCGATAAAGATGAACTTTATGAAAATAAATTAGCCTCTCAAAATCATAAAGACGCTAAAAAGAAATACGGTGTCGCAACGAACAATAAAATTGCGAGAGCTGTCGGAAATAAAATTATTCAAGAAGGCGGAAACTCAGCCGACGCAGCTTACGGTGTTGCTTATACTTTAGCAGTTACTGAACCTTACGCTGCAGGACTCGGCGGTGAAGGTACGTCATTGACGTATGATGGAAAAAAGGGGTCCAAACCTACTGTCTATGACTACAACACAGTTTCTGGCTATAACTATCAAAAAGGCGACGAAGTCGGTGTACCTGGTTTTGTTCAAGGTATGCATGACATGCACGAAAAAGAAGGTCATATGAGTGAAAAGAAAATCTTAAACTATGTTATTCCACTTGCTGAGGACGGATTCCAAGTCAACACTGACCTTGCAAAACTCCTCTCTAAATATAGTGGGAACTTAGATAACAACTCACCTTTCTTTAAAAAAGAAGACCAAGTCGTACAAAATGGCGACGTCGTTAAACAAGAAGCTTTAGCTAAAACGTTAAAGGGGATTAGAGATCACGGTCCAGATTATTTCTATAAAACACAAGGACCAAGCATTGCTAAACAAAGCGGGAGTCATTTAAGCGAGAAAGATTTCACTGACTATAAAACACAAACGAAACAACCACTTTCAACTAACTATCTGAATAACCAAGTCTATACGTCACCTAACCCGACCAGCGGTATGTTGACACTTCAAGGTCTGAAAATTGATCAGTCTATCAATGGTAACTTAGGTGAAGAAAAACGAAATGACTTTATTGAAAGTGTTATCGAAGCAAGAAATGTAAACTTTAAAAATAGATATTTAATCAATGATCAAGCAAAAAATGACACTAAACATACAGGAGATCATTATTTATTAAAACGTGCTGAAAAGTACAAGAACATTAAAAATCAATTCGGTTTACAAGGACAAGTGAATACAGCTGGTTCACACTTTGTAGTTGTTGATAAACAAGGCCGCATGACAAGCTCAACAAACACACTCAACAACTTCTTCGGTTCTGGCGCTTATACGAAGCAAGGTTTCTTTATGAACAATTCTTTAAAACGTTTCTCAGATTCACCAGATAGTGATAACCATGGTGACAAACATAAATCACCGCGTTCATTCATCTCACCTACCATTGTGGTTGGTAAAGATTATTACTTCGGCGGCGGTACACCAGGTGGTAATAAAGTACCGACTCTTATGCAAGAAAACTTATCTAATTACTTACGCGGTAAAGATTCACTGCAAGAAACAATTGATAAGCCGCGCTTCTATAATGACGGCAAAGATGTCTATTATGAAGACGGCATGAGCGACCAAGACCTTAAGACGATTAAAGACTTAGGTTACAATCCTAAAAACAGCGCAGACAATCCAAACTTCGGCAGTTTCCAAGGTGCAACTTACTTCAAGAAAGACAAGAAAACAGAAACAGGACATGATGTTGAAGTAAGATAATGTGAATTTATTGCTGTATCAATTGTAAAGTTAAACCCATCACAAACAAGGGACTGAGATGACGACATAAAAGTTATCTCAGTCCTCATTTCTTTAAAAATCTATTGACTAAAGGAGGCTGAACATAATGCGACGCGATCATCCCATGCTCAAACGTTTTCTATTGATTTTACTCTTGAGTATTGCACTAACTACACTAGTTTTTATTCCTTTCTTTATGAATGCGGCAAAAGGCATTGCGTTCATTAGTAAAGGCGATGGGTTTTCACAGTTAGTTCCTTTCCAAAAGTATTTATATCATCAATACACACACTTCAGAAGCTTTTATGATGTTTCATTCGGCTTAGGCGGAGATTATACAAAAGGCTTATCTTATTACTACGCAACGTCACCTTTATTATTGCTATACTTCGGCATCGTATATATTGGTGAACAACTCTTTAATCTGCCTGCGCACAGTATACAATTTTGGGCTGCCAACCAGATTTTCTTGAGTTATATTCGTGTAGTATTCACAGTCTTAACAAGTATCTATTTCTTTAGATACCTTAATTCCAACCGTTTCTTCGTCATACTCGCAACGTTAATGTATGCAATTTCTATAGTGACGATTTACTTTAACTTTACCTGGTCATTTTATGGTGACGTACTAATCTTGTTGCCGTTATCGTTATTAGGCTTAGAACGTTTCTTTCAAGCGCGCAAAATCGGTTTATTTATCTTTGCGATTGCGGTCACGTTATTCTCTAATTTCTACTTCAGTTATTATGAGTTTATTATTCTAAGCTTTTATACTTTATATCGCATTATTTGGCCATACCATAAAGACATTGTCCAACGCGTACAGAAGCTTTATCTTTTAATTATTGCGGCAGTACTCAGTTTAATGATCGCAAGTCTCGGTTTTTATACAGGTGTTTCAGCAGTTATGGCTAATGACCGTCAAATCAATCCGAACTTAACACTTTCGTTACTCATTGATTTCAAAGAAAAATATCATATATTTTCTGACGGCTTTTACATCACAATTTCAACACTGACATTCATCGCCTTATTTGCGTTTAGATTATATAAGTATTATTTCTATCGCTTATTTGCGATTTTAACTTGGATTATGCTGATAGGGTCACTAACCCCTTATTTCGATAGTTTCTTTAATGGCTTTTCATTGCCTGCACGCAGATGGGTGTACATTTTAGGACTTTCATCCAGTGTCTTGATTGCATTATTCTTACTTCATCTTTCTGAAGTATCTATCAAGCAATACCTATATACAGCCCTTGGCTGTGTCGTTGTCATGTTATATATGTATACACAATACGACGGTAATAATACATGGATGTGGGTCACACTGGTATTAATGATTTTCCTATTTATCTGTTTGTATCAACCACACTTATTGAAGCGAAAAGCCACCTACATCGCAATTGTTTTACTGGTGTTCATTCAACAATTGGTAATGATACAAAATTATCATGATACACATATGTCTATTTATGAACGTCCGATTGCTTCTATGAAAGAAGACAATTACAACAATGCTAAACTGCAACATAAATTTGATCAGTTGCAGCGAGAGAAAGATCCATTCAGTCGTATTGAATATCTCTCATTCCCTGCACAAAATTCGCCTTTAATTTATGGCTTTAGAGGAATCGCACTATACTCTAGTCTGTTTAATGGAGATATTTTAAATTACTATGATAAAACAATGCAGATTGCACAGCCGATTGATAAAAATAGTAACTATCGCTTTTTAGGTAATCGCGCTAACTTAATGGCATTGTGGAACGTACAAGACCGCTTCAAAAACCCAATCGACCACAACCGCCCTTATGGTTTTGAACCGCAATCCACAATTAAAGGAAAGAAAAATAAATACGAACATTCAGCATCAACGATTGATTACCCTGCTACTCACATCACAGATAAAGTCTATGATAATAAAAAATTAAAAACACCAATTGAGAAAGAGCATGCGATGTTAAAAGGTGTCGTCTTAGATGACGCTACGCCAGCGACTCACAAAACAGAACATAACATCAACTACAAAGACCAAATCCAAGAAGAAGCTGATGATGCGCGTTGGAATAAAACAGACGAAACCTTAAAAGTTAAAGAGAAAAATGGCGGTATTGATTATACCCTTCCAAAATCAATGACTGATAAATATAAAGATTTATATTTTGAAATTGAACTCGAGTTACAGTCACCAGATAAACCACACCGAGTTAAACTAAATGAATTCACGCAAAACCGCAGTTCACTCGGTTACTCTTATCGTCGTGTGGTTAATCCATTAACTATTCGTATCAAAGCCGATGATAAAGTGCGATTAAACTTACCTAAAGGCAATTATCGTTATAAACTTAAAGGTGTCTATGGTGAAGATTATCAAGCGTTGAAAACTGCATCACGCTCAGTTGACCGCGTCAAAATCAAATCTACATCTCACGGCTATACCTTTACAAAACAACCACAAGATCATGGTTATTTAGTCATCCCGACACCTTACGAAAAAGGTATGCATGCGACAATTGATGGTAAAGAAGCCGAAGTGAAAAAAGGCAATGGTATTGAAACAGTCATTCCTGTTAAAAAAGGTCAAAAACACATTCAGCTTTCTTACACACCACCTTATCTTTATCCACTATTAATCCTTAGTGGTATTGGACTGATTCTGGCTATCGGCTTTACTTGGTTTGTTCGTCATAAAACTAAATAACTTCATTTAATATCAAATGATTCACTAAAGAAGCAGCGGCCTAAAAGGTGCCGCTGCTTCTTTATACATATTCATTAACTTTTTAAGACTCATTCAAAGCGCTATTAATACTGTCAGTGAATGCAGACATACGGTCTGTCCAATTTGCCGGATTTTCACGGCTTGGACGAGATGCATCGCTATTTTTAAAGAATTGGTTCGCAAATTGATTATTCAACTCAATTTGCACCCCTGCTTTTTGTTGGTTTTGATTCGTAATATTATTTAAATTACGCCCTGCAATATTACCTGTCGCTTCTGTGGCATCAAAACCTTCTGATCTTAACGACGTAGTGATGCGTTCACGTAAAGCATCATCTCGTCCTCCTACATAGATATCATTACCAGAACGTGCTGTTTTATGAATAGTCACTGTCTTTTTCGACTCATGAACCATGGCTTGTGCTTTAGGTTCATCATAATTTGCGGATGTGACATGCAGTTCTTTATTATTTATTGGGCGAATACCTTTAAATGTGTAGTAACTCGCATTATTTTTATTCGCAATTTCATAAGCAATTTCACTTGTACCTGGTTCAATACCACCGCCATGGGGTGCAACGATCAGTGTATCATTTGTGCCCTTACTTGTTTTGATCGTCCAATCTTTACCCTCTTGTGTAGCCTGTTGCAGTTGCGTCATCGATTGATATTTATCTGAAGCACTGAACGTTACTGGAGATAATGTCAACAAACTAACCATAGCTATCGAAACCACACTCGCTGAAATCAATATCGGATTCTTTATCTTTCTCATTCTACAACACCTCTTTTTAAAGTTCTTTCTATATAATTATCTCCTTTCCTAAGTTCACTTAATTTCCGCTTTAAGCTTATCCATACTTATTAATCCCTTTAGTAACAGTGTAACCTTCTTGAAATAATTTAATCATATTTTTTGTGAAAACATTATAATTTTAATTGAATATTAAGTTCGATAAAGCGATTTACAGAAAACTCAATATTGAATGTTTTTCTTTTAATCAAATCGTTGCACTGATTAGCTGTTTCATCTGAATAATGACTAAGCAGAAAACACTACGTAAGTCATACTTAAAAACAATTTGAGTTAAAGAAGAATAAGGGATAAGTTGAGGTTTCATGTCTTTACAGTGTTTCAATATGTCAGCAAAGTTTAACTTGCACCCTGCTACACTATAATCATTAGGGTTATTAGTATACTTGATGTATTCGTGTTCTATATATGAATTGATTTTCAGGATATTGCTATCATAAAACAAACCGTTTTCTTTTTTAAATTGAGCTAAAGTTTCACTTTGATGGTTATTATCCATAGAAAACCTCTTCTAAGTCTTTAAAACGATAAGAAGGTCGTTGGCCGAATTCAACTATGTTTGTTTTATTGTCTTTCCAAAATGTATGTGTATGGCTCATATCTACTAATACAAATGGGTTGAAACCAATCAATTTATCAATCATTTCATTATACTTTTCAAATCTTGAATCAGCTTCCCCTATATCATGAATAGGTGTACTTCTAAAATCTTTATACTGATCGTATAATTCTGGTACTACTGGTCCGTATAACCAACCTTCTAAGTTAGAATCTTTAAAAACAGTTTCAGCAAGTTCTAAGTCACCTTGATTAATAATATAACCCAAGGTAAAATACCATATTTTTTGTAATTGCAAATTGGTAATTGGAGCATCAATGGCATTGGCTCTAGACAGTATATGATTCGCTAAAGGCTTCATATATTACAACCTCCTCTTGAATTTGTCTTCATTATTTCTATTTATAACTATTATAATCCCTCAGAGAAAATCTACTATTATTTTCATAACAAAAACAGGCATTTTTTATTCTCGTATTGCCTAGCAATCACAAGAAGCTTCCTTTAAATATAAGACTTCATTTAATATCTTCCTACATTTTTATGCAATTTGCTTTAAATTTATAATTTAGGGGTAGTAATAACTAATGACATATCTCCTGTGATTTACTTCATTAAAGTGCTGCTTCGTTAATCGACGATTTCGCAACTGCATTTTAAATTTTTTTAATTTTTTTCGATACTTAAATTAGCAGTAAAATGAATGTGAAATTTAAGTTGTCAGAATTATCAAAACAGTTGGTATGACTTACTTTGTAGCACTTTCTGAAATGACATTGTATTTTCAGAAAAGACAAAAAGAGGGTGAGTTCAAGCATTTTGTCTGTCGATTGTTTGTTGAAAGCGATTTCATTTTTATGTATTATGACACTAAAGATATAAAAAGGGGCTGGTTTATATATGCAAGGAGAAGAGAAAAATGGGCAAAACGTAGAACAACAAGCACAAAATGAAAAGAAACCAAAAGCCATAGGAATTTGGCCGTCATTATTTACATTGGGGTTAATGATAGCGGTCATGTTATTTACAGTCGCAGTATTAAAGAAAGAACCACATATTCCACTGATGATTGGGACAGCAGTGGCTATCGGGGTTACAATGTTGCATGGCTATAAGTTCGACGATGTCGAGCAGATGATGTATAAGGGGATCAGACATGCATTACCTGCGATTGTCATCATTATTTTAGTCGGATTGATTATAGGATCATGGATTGGCAGCGGTGTCGTTGCGACAATGATTTATTATGGTCTACAGTTGATTGATCCACGTTTCTTCTTAGCAGTAGTTGTCTTACTGTGTGGTATTGTCGCATTAGCAATCGGAAGTTCTTGGTCTACCATGGCAACTGTGGGGGTTGCTTCAATGGGGATTGGAATGAGTATGGGAATCAACCCAGGTATGGTAGCAGGCGCTGTCATCTCAGGCTCATATTTTGGAGATAAAATGAGTCCACTCTCTGATACAACAAACTTAGCATCAGGATTAACGAAAGTAGATTTATTCGAACATATTAAACATATGACTTATACGACAATCCCAGCACTTGTGATTTCACTCATCGCATTCTTTATTATTGGGATGCAGTATGGTAATCGTAATTTCGACGCTAAAAATATTGAGAAAATTCTATCAACTATGCAGAATGAATTTGTGATTTCACCTTGGTTATTGTTAATTCCTTTAGCTGTTATTGTATTAGTAATGTTTAAAGTACCTGCCATTCCTGCCATTTGTGCTGGTATTATCTTAGGATTCTTCGCACAAATTTTTGTACAAGGCGGTTCTTTAACAGAAGCACTGACTGCACTTCAAACAGGTTATACAATGGAATCAGGCAATAAGATGGTGGATGAGTTATTTAACCGTGGTGGTTTAGAATCTATGTTCTATACAATTTCACTGACACTAGTCGCAATGACATTCGGTGGTGTCTTAGAATATTCAGGTATGTTAGATTCACTCATTAGCATCATCTTACGTTGGGCAAAGAATACAGGTTCATTATTAACATCAGTGATTCTATCTTGTATCGGTACAAACTTCACTTGTTCTGAACAATATATTTCTATTATCGTACCAGGACGTATGTATGCACAAACTTTTGCGGATAAAGGTTTACATCCTAAGAACTTATCACGTGCGTTAGAGGATGGCGGTACACTGACTTCTGTCTTCGTACCATGGAACACATGTGGTGTGTTTATCGCATCAACATTAGGTGTCGGCGTAATGCAGTATGCGCCATTCGCATTCTTAAACTTCTTAGTACCAATCATTTCTATTATCTTCGCATACACAGGTTATAAGATTGTGAAGTTGCCGAAAGATAAACGTGAAGGTGTGAAAGCTAGAAAAAAGAAAGCCACTTTGCCTAACGATACGAACTTAGCATAATAATTATTTGAATTTTTAGAAATCTAATAACAGATAGTTTAACACCCTCGTGTTGATGACACGAGGGTGCATTCTGTTTTCTATGATTTAAGGCGTTCGCTAAACGTTTCAAATGATATTTGACCTGTCGCTAACTTTTCATATTCAACGCGCATTTGTTCATTTTTAGAGAGTGGACGCTCATATAAGGCTTCAACACATGTCGCTTCGTCTTTTAACGGTTCGTATAATGACGTTAACGTTTTAAACACTTCATAATAACGCAAGCCGAATCTTCTTAATGATTGTGCATTAAAATGAATACCGTCTGGATTCATTGTTAACTCTTCTGAAGTGACAAAGTATGTGTCTGGCACTTGTTGCGGCATAGTTTGTAAAATATGGTTGATTTCTGCATGTTGTGTCAAAGTACGACTGAAACCTTCTGCATGTGTTAAATGATCTAACCCACCTATGATGAAAGGTACATGAGGCAGATCAAGTTCCTTTCTGACATGTGCAATCACATTTTTTAATTGTGATTGATACACTTGATATAAATCCTGATTACAGTCATTTTCACCTTGGTGCCATAAGATACCGATAATTTCACTCGTTTCTTGCGCAAAACGTGCTTCAGAAAGTGCATGGCGCATGAGTACACTTCCGGGTTGCCATTCTGAAATAGCGCTGCCGCCTTCAGCACAAGGGATTAAGCCGATATATTCATTGGGATGGTCGATTGACCAAGCTTGCGCAAACGCACTCGCCAAACCGACACCTGCTAAATGTCTATCAGCGTGAATCGGTTCTCCCATCATTTGCCATCTGCCATTTCGCAAGACATTGATATGTTCATTAATAATGGCTGGAACTTCATTTAGAAAGCCTCTGCCTGCCATATTGGATTGGCCCAATAAAAGAATGGATTTCATCTTGATACCTGCTTTCTATAATTTGATTCAGTTTCATTATAACAACTATTTCTATTCTTTAAGTAGAATTGATTTTTAAAAGAAAACGTTTTCCTAAATAATTTAAACCGCTTCGCTTATCTTATAAGTTGAGGATTGATAGAATGGAGTGGTATTCTATTTTCAAAATAAAATAACAGAACGTGCTTTTAGTGTTAGGAGGAGTAAAAGAATGAATAAACCCCATTTAGTGGCACCTGAAGATTTCAATATTGTCTCTGAGATTGAGAAGTACGCAAAAGATAAATCAAAAGTTGCGATCATCTTTGAAGATAATGCAGGTGGAACAACAGAAGTAACTTATGATGAATTAATTCGCAGCGCAAATCGCATTGGTAATTTATTTAAACAACATGGTTTGCGTAAAGGCGATACATTACTCATTAAAATGGAACGCAGTATTGAAACCTATGAAGTTTATATTGCGGCATTGAAATTAGGTGTCGCTTTAATCCCAGCATCTGAAATGTTAAGAACGAAAGACTTGCAGTACCGTATTACACACGGTGAAGTCGATGCAGTCTTATCTATTGCGTCAGGGGCAGATGAATTTGAAGGCGTAAAAGAATATGATGACTTAACAAAATTCATTATTGGGGATACTAAAGAAGATTGGATTAATGTCGAAGAAGGCAAAAAAGAAATGAGTGAGGAATTAGACATCACACCGACAAAACGTGATGACGTCGCTTTCTTACCTTATACATCAGGTACAACAGGCAATCCTAAAGCTGTTGTACACTCACATGGCTGGGGTTACGCACATATGCAGATGGCACCGAAACATTGGTTGAACATCAGTGAAGGTGACATTGTATGGGCCACTGCCGCACCTGGTTGGCAAAAATGGGTATGGAGTCCATTCCTATCTACAATGACATCCGGCGCAACAGCCTTTGTGTTTAATGGTCGCTTCAACAGCACAGTCTATTTAGAATTACTCGAAAAATACAAAATCAACGTACTTTGCTGTACGCCGACTGAGTACCGTATTATGGCCAAGCTCCAAGATTTAGGTAGTTATGACCTATCTCATCTTCATGACGCTGTATCAGCCGGAGAACCTTTAAACCAAGAAGTTGTTGAGAAATTCCAAGATACTTTCAATATCACAGTGCGTGACGGTTATGGTCAAACAGAAAGTACTTTGGTAATCGGTTTATTAAAAGATGTTAAAGGTAAACCAGGTTCTATGGGTAAAGCAATTCCTGGCAGTGAAGTCACTATTATTGACGATGAAGGTAACTTAGTAGAAGTCGGAGAAGTCGGCAATATCGCTGTTCCAGTCGATTTACCTGCATTGTTCAAAGGTTACTTCAAAGAACCTGAACGTACACAAGAACGTATCGTTGGCAATTATTTCATGTCAGGCGACTTAGCTAAAGTTGATGAAGATGGCTACTTCTGGTTCGAAGGCCGTAAAGACGATATCATTATCAGCTCTGGTTACACAATCGGACCATTCGAAGTGGAAGATTCATTAACGAAACACCCTGCAGTTAAAGAATGTGCAGTGGTCGCAAGCCCACATGAATTACGTGGTAATATCGTAAAAGCCTTCATTATCTTACAAGATGGCTATGAACCAAGTGATGACTTAGTGAAAGAACTTCAAAATTATGTCAAATACGATGTCGCACCTTATAAATATCCACGTGCGATTGAATTTGTTGAAGAATTACCAAAAACTAATTCAGGCAAAATCCGTCGTGTTGAATTACGTGAAGCAGAAATCGAAAAATACAATAAAAAATAAAAGCAATACACCCTACATCCCTGTCATTCGGCGGGGATGTTTTCATATTATAAAGGTGAAGAAAAGAGAAAATTATGCTATTTATTTCCTGGGTTATAGCAATCAAAAAATAAAGCCTCTGAAGTGACTTGTGTATCACTTCAGAGGCTTCTCTATCTATCTACTATTCAATTAGATTATTAGTATTCTTTCATATCCTAGTTAAGGCATGATAGTAACTTAGCTCATTTCTTTTTTAACTACCGCTTTAACACGGTCGATATCACCTGAAACGTCTATATCCGGTTTCTTCGTGAATTTAGAAACAATGATTGTCACTAACACACTGGCAATCACACCAGGGATGATTTCATATAAGTTGAAGAAGTCATTTGTTTCACCTAATGGTTTTGCGAAGACAATCCATAGAATTACAACAACTGCACCAGCGATCATACCACTGATAGCACCTGTACGACTTAAACCTTTCCAGTAAAGTGACATTACAACAAGTGGACCGAATGCGGCACCGAAACCTGCCCATGCATTACCTACTAGGTTTAAAATTGTGTCGTTTGGTGACCAAGCAATTGCGATAGAAATAATCGCAACAACTAATACTGATAAACGACCTACTAATAAGAATTCTTTTTGATGTTTCTTCGCAGCTTCTTCACCACGGATTAATTTGTAGAAGTCTTCAGTCAATGAACTTGATGTTACAAGTAATTGAGAAGAAATTGTACTCATAATCGCAGCCAAAATTGCAGCGAGTAAGAAACCGCCGACTAATGGGTGGAATAAAATTTGACTCATTAAAATAAATAATGTTTCTGGGTCTTTTAATTCAACGCCTTTATCTTGAATAAACGCGATACCGATTAAGCCCACGAATACTGCACCAATTAAGCTGACAGCCATCCAGCCGATACCAAAACGACGTGCTGTTCTTAATTGTTTAACAGTTTTAATACTCATGAAACGCACGATGATATGAGGTTGACCGAAGTAACCTAAGCCCCATGCGAAGAATGAGATAATTCCGACAATTGTTGTCCCTTTGAATAAATCTAAGTTTGTCGGTTTTAAATCTGTTACTGTATTGAACGTATCTAATCCATTTAATTTAAGTAATGCGACAATCGGGACCATAATCATCGCAATCAGCATAATCACACCTTGGAAGAAGTCAGTCAGTGATACTGCCAAGTATCCACCAAAGAATGTATACGCGATAACGATAACTGAAATTAAGATTAATCCTAAACGATAATCCAATCCGAATGCACTGTCGAAGAGTTTACCGCCTGATACCATACCCGCATGTGTGTATAGGGTAAAGAATACGACGATAATGCCTCCTGAAATAATTTTAATCAAGTTAGAATGGTCAGCAAGACGATTCTTGAAGAAGTCTGGCAACGTAATTGCATCACCAGCTTGTTCTGTATATACACGTAATCTCGGTGCTACTACGAAGTAGTTGATATATGCACCAAGTGTTAAACCAATCGCAAGCCACGCAGCTGAAAGTCCAGTAGTATAGACCTCACCGGGTAGTCCCATGATCATCCAACCACTCATGTCGGATGCCCCTGCAGAGAGTGCCGTTACGTATGGCCCAATGCTACGGCCACCCAGCATGTATTCACTGACATTTCCTGTTGCTTTCTTATAACCATAGTAGCCGATGACTAATAAGATTAAGAAATACAAAGCAATCATGATATACGTTTGCCAGTCTGGGTGTACCTGTTGTCTCAGTGTTGCTCCTAAAGTAAACATGTCTAAAATAAACATCTTTTCAAATTATTTGGAATAAAATGTACGGATCGTTCTTAGGCATAGCAATGACAAGGTTCAGAATCTAAATCAAAGTTACAAAGCCAAGATGACTTTGAATAACTCCCCATTCACCCTGAAATCTTATTTTAATTAACTCATTGCGCACAACTTCTAAAAGTATGTCCCCACATACTTACCCCTAATGAAGTACTTAATCTATTCAAAAAAGCAGCTAAAACAATTCTCCCAAGTTTCGTAAGCAAATGCCTTTGTTTATGTAACGTTGTATCAAATAGTATTTATACCGCTTTTTTTAACTAAGATATTTTCATATACCCTACTTTTTAGATTAAGAACATTTGAGTTAACTAAAATATTAACCTGAAATCCTTTATCCCTTGCAAAAAATTGCTTTTAACTTTTTAGCAAAGATGTTTCTTAGCTTAACACAATGATATTTTTACGCAAATTTAAGTCGGCAAAAAAGCCACTTTCTCGCCCATTTTAGACATTTTTTTATCTGCGTTCGTCACTTAAATACCAACGGTTACAGCGAAATCTAAAAAAATTTCAAAAATTTTTCGTTTGACAGCGTTTTCTAGTTGTAATCAAATTCTAATATAATTTATTTATCCTTCTAAAACCCCCTCATTTCAACCCTTAACAAACTTAAAGTAATTGTAATATTCAGAATTCTAATTGAAAATATTTTACACTGTGGTAATATATAACCGGATTACACAAATACTGTCATTGAGCATTGCACAGTAATAGATGGTTACTTACTATCTCAAAAGTAACTCAACATCTTTTATGACAGTATCATGTGTTGTAGTACCTAAAATAGATGAACTTCTAAAACTGAAAGGAGCATTATTATTATGCGCACAGCCAAAAGTATAGGCGACACCAGAACAGAATCAGACGCATCAAATAATAACAGAGATTTAATTTTAGGAAAGACAAGAGACACATTAAAGCACTGTGATCAAGATATAGTTAAACTACTTAGCCAAAGTCAACTACATTTAGAAGCCATCCGAGAGTTTATCAATCATACAGCAACAGCTGTTCAGGCATTAACAAAAAATAAGCGTGTTAAAACAGGCATCATTCTTACAGAAGGTGTCCGAAAAATTTTAAAAACTGCTTGCGACATTCAACCAGAGTTATTTAACACACAGCTACAACAATCATTCCCTCTCATACAACGTCACTTAAGAAGAGAAGTTTCAGAACATATTAACTATCAAGGCAAGATTCTTAATGGTCTTGATTTCGATGAAGTAGAAGACATTATACGCAACTTTAAAACTGAAGGCGTAGAAGCAATTGTGATTTCATTTTTACACAGCTATCAAAATAATGATCATGAACGCGCAACAAAATACTATATCAATAAATATCATCCAGAATTTACTGTCACATATTCTACTGAATCAATTGAACACCTTCATACAACTTAAGCAAAAGCATTTGAAACTTATTTAGTCTACACATCTACTTTACTCTATTAGAGTATTAATCAAATGAAATATATAAATGGTATAGGAAAACCATGTTTCATCTCAGTAATGAAACATGGTTTTCTTATGCTTATTCCAACTGGAATCTACACAATTCCAACAATGTGCTGCCAATAAATTTTAGACATCCCTTCTACTCACCTCAGACAAACCTCAGTCTGTCTCTTATCTATCCAATACCGCTATGAAATCCATACTTATGTATAAAAAAGCAGTACCTCCTACTTTAAGGAAGCACTGTTTTATTGTGTTATTGCTTATTTTTCATTTAATTTCAAAGTATCCGCTGATGCTTTACGTACTTTGTTTAATAACTTCGTATCCTCAATTAATGATTCGCCATAAGATGGAATCATTTCTTTTAATTTGCCTGACCATTGTTCTAGGTAGTCAGGGAAGTTTTGTTCAATGATTTCTAATGCGACTGATACTGAAGTTGAAGCCCCTGGTGATTCACCTAACATTGCGACTACAGTGTGGTCTTTAGAGTGAACGACTTCTGTACCGAATTGGATAAAGCCGCGACCATGTTCTTGTGTATCTTTGATTACTTGAACACGTTTACCTGCAATGTGTAAATCCCAATCTTCGTCTTTCGCATCTGGTACGAAACGACGTAATTCTTTCATACGGTCTTCTTTTTTCATCAACATTTGTTGGATTGAATATTTAACAAGTGATAAGTTTTTAACCCCAGCAGCTGCCATTGTTAATAAGTTATCACGATTCAATGAACGGAATAAGTCTAAGTTTGAACCGTGTTTCAAGAATTTAGGTCCGATTGCTGCGAATGGTCCAAATAATAAACTTTCTTTTCCACGCACATAACGACGGTCTAAATGTGGTACCGTCATTGGTGGTGTGCCTGGCGGCTCTTTACCGTAAACTTTCGCATCGTGTTGTTGTACGATTTCCGGTTTGTTACATACTAAGAATGCACCACTGATTGGGAAACCGCCTAAGTTTTTACTTTCTTCAATACGTGTTTTTTGAAGTAATGGGATTGCGGCACCACCAGCACCGATAAAGATATAGTCTGCCACATGTGTTTCAACATTGTCAGTATCTAAGTTACGCACTTCTACTTCCCATTTCTTATCAGCACGTTGTTGGAAGCCAACTACTTCGTGACGATAGAAAAGTTCTGCATTATCATGTGTTTCTAAGTTTGAAGCTAATTTACGTGTTAACTCACCAAAGTTAACGTCTGTTCCTTTATCAATCTTACTTGCCGCAATCGCTAAGTGTGGAGAACGGCCTTCCATCATTAAAGGCATCCATTGCGCAAGTTTATCACGATCTTCAGTGTACTCAATGTCAGAGAACATCGGTAAATTTTTCAATGCTTCATAACGTTTCTTCAAGAATTGAACATTTTTCACACCTTGAACGAAACTGATGTGTGGTAATGGCGTGATGAACTCACGTGGGTTTTCAATCGCATTCGTTTTCACTAAATGTGACCAGAACTGTTTTGAAATCTCAAACTGTTCATTAATTTCTTTCGCTTTTTCCACATCAATTGAACCATCTGGTTGTTCAACCGTATAGTTCAACTCACATAATGCCGCATGCCCAGTGCCAGCATTACTTGTATCATAAGAACTTTCCAACCCGGGACCATCTAAGCGTTCAAATAACTTGATGTTCCAGTCAGGTTGAATTTCTTTTAAAAATGAACCAAAAGTGGTGCTTAATACCCCTGCACCAATCAAAATAACGTTTTTTGATTCTGCTTGACTCATTTCTTAACCACCTTCCTCAAATTAAATGTCCGGTCATCTGATGACTTAAGACGTAATGATTTACTTATTTATCTTAAACTATCTCACACAAAAACTAAAACATTATGTTTATGAATTATTTGCTTAAAACGAATAAGCGTAACTTGTTACACTTTTATGATAAGTGATATTCATTCTCACTGTCAACACGCAATATAACGCACTTAACAATTAGGAATGAAATCACATCACTTACGATATAATGCACTGTCTTTTAATAACGTATGATAGACTGAAATTATGAACTCTAAAATGAGGAGAGGAGTCACATCATGTCTAAACAAAATGACGATTATATTTACTACACCGATGAATCAACCAACCCTGAACATTACATAACACCTAACGAAACACATGAACCAAACAGAAAAAAATCAAAGCGATCTCATCCTGACAACATACGTCCAAAAGGCAGACGTTGGCTCAACATTATCTTATGGATTGTCTTTATGTTTTTATGTACGACACCAACACTTGTCGCAATGTTTTTAATCGGATTTGTCGCTATGAATCCCCATGGTAATCCGCTCGCATTCGCAGGTATTATTGTAGGCTACGTCATTTGGTCAGCACTAGTTATCTGGTTACTCGTCTGGTATTACCGTAAAAAAGGTTATGAAAGTTTAAAACCCCTTGGTTTTGTAGACATTGCCTGGAATATTCTATATTTCATCGCCACACGTATTTGGACTGCACTATGTGTTGTCGTCATGGCAGTGGTTTTTGGTGAACAAGGTTCAGAAAATGATGAATTACTGTTAAAACAAGTTCAACATCTACAGGACTTCACAAATCCGATGATTGTGATTGCACTCATCTTATTCGTGTTCCATCTGACATTTGTCGGTCCATTTTTAGAAGAAATTACCTTCAGAGGTATTTTCAAAGAAACGATTTTCTCTAGATTCTCATTCTGGTTGCCGATGCTGATTTCTTCAGCTATTTTTTCAATCAACCATGCCAGCACCAACATCGTGGGTTTCTTACTTTATATGGGAATGGGTGCTTGTTTCTATCTTGCTTATCAACGCCGTCGCAATCTTTGGGACAGCTATATGGTCCATGCGTTAAATAACGGAACCGCAAGTATCGCGATTATTATCGGTTTATTATTAATGTAGTGAGCTATGATTGATTTAAATATTCTATATGTATACACAAAAGGAGCACCTATTGCGGCGCTCCTTTTGTTATTGAGTTATCTATCAATTAATCTTCTACTTTAATCACAATCTTACCTTTCGCATGACCTTGTTCTGAATAATCGAGTGCACGTTGCGTATCATGGAATGGATAGACCTTATCAATGACAGGTTTGATTTCGCCTTCTTCAATAAGGTTCGTAATTGTACGTAATTGCGCATCACTCGGATGCATTAAGAAGAATTCATAATACACATGATGTGCTTTCGCAAGCTTACGAACATGACGAGACAAATACCAAATACCTGCACGTTTTGCTAAATTTAAATGCCAGGTATCTGCGAATTTCATAGTCGGCGGTCCGACTAGTGAGGCAATAGATCCGCCTGGTTTTAATATCGTAAAGGCTTTTTCAAGGTTCTTACCACCTAACGTATCAAAGACCCCATCATAATTAGATAAGACTTCCCAGAAATTTTGTTGTTTATAATTAATAATTTCATCTGCGCCGAGTGATCAAACTAAGGCTTCACCTTTTTCACTGACAGTCGTCGCGACATGTAAGCCCATCACACGGCCTAATTGAATCGCAAAGGTACCAATACCGCCTGAACCCGCTTCAACCAACACTTTATCTCCTGCTTTAAGATGCATGATTTCATGGAAAGCCTGATAGCTCGTTAACCCGACTAGCGGAATACTCGCCGCTTCCACAAAATCTAAGTTCTTCGGCATAAACGCAATATCATACTGATTAATCGCAAAATACTGCGCAAATGTCCCCATATTATTTTTGCCAGGTCGGCCGTATACCTTATCTCCGACTTTAAAATTTCTAACGTCTTTCCCTACTTTCTCCACAACGCCTGCTAAATCATTGCCGAGTACTAGCGGAAATTTATGTTTAACGACTGCTTTTAAATCACCATCACGTGTTTTAAAATCTACTGGATTCACACTGGCAGCTTTCACACGTACTAGGACCTCTTCAGGACCAGGCTCTGGTACAGGTAAATCAATCATCTCAACAGGTTGTTTCCCATACTTTCGAACAGCCATAGCCTTCATTGTTTCTGACATATTTTCCAACTCCTTCGTACTTATAACGTTTATCTCTTACATGAATGTTATCCTTCTATACCCGCCTCCCCACGTTGACTATGCATTGAGCGTAAATAAAAGCACCGCTTCACTCTCTATCGTGTAGCGGTGCTTAACCTTACGTTATTCATTTAACGTTGTTTCAATGTTTGTTCAATGGCTTGAAGTTTATCTACAAACTGTACAATTTCCTCAGTACTGAAATGTCCTTTTAAACATTCACTGACAATCCAAGCCATTTTTTCTTTGACTTCTTCTAAAAATTGAATGCCCTCATCAGTCATTTCCATTAATTTAATACGCTTATTATCTGAAGCTGCTTGTTGTACCAGTCCCATTTTTTCTAGTTTATGAATACGTTTAGAAGCTGCAGTTTTAAAGATATCTTGTAAGTCAGCAAGTTCATTAATCGTTAATCTGCGATGAGAACGGATCATAATTAAAGCTTCTAATTGCTCTCGTGAAATCATATGTTTCAATCCTGTTTCTTGAAGCATATCTGAAATGTATTTATTGATATTCATTAAACTCAAATCAAATCTAGTTAATGCTTCTTTCATTTCGTCATTCATGATTGTCCCTCCAACTTATTGCGCTTCACTCACATTTTATCATTAGTTGAATTTCATTTGGAATAGTGGTTTGCCACGTTTGTTAAACCAGATTAATACTAGATATTGAATCAACATCGCACCTAACGCAATACCAGAAAGGATTGCGGCTACAAAACCGAAAGTAAAGTGGCCTGCATTCGTAAAGATGGCTTCACGGAAACCTTGAATCGCGTAAGACATCGGTGAGAATGGGTGGATGAATCGGAAGAATGCGGCTGACATTTCAATCGGGAACATTCCTTCACTTGAGCTTAATTGCAGTACTAACAATAACATCGCTAAGAATAAACCGACACGATCTAATAATAATACGAGTAAAGAAGTTACTGCGATTGCCGCAATTGCCCATAAGAACATGACTGTTAAGAACTTACCTATGTTTTCAATATCTAAACCGAGTCCGAATTTCACCCATAGACTTAACATGATGGCACTGAATGAACCTTGTAAGACATATAAGAACACTTTACCTAACCATTGTTTCCATGGTGCGACATCTTGACGTAATGTTTTAGTTAATGGATAAATTGCCGCAAAAGATACAGCACCTACAAATAAACCTACACTTGCCATATAAGGTAAAACTGTTTCGCCATAGTAATCTGCTTTAGTGATATTGTTTTCTGTTACTTTCTCAATATCATTTAATGCTTGTTCATTTTCATTTTCAAAATGGACATTCGTTTGTTTTTCTACTGCTTGATCAATTTTTTGTTTAAGTTGTTCATTATTTTGTTGAAGCTGTTGTAAGCCTTGTGTCACTTGTTCATTACCTTGAACTAACTGTTCACCTTGTGCGCCTGCCATAGGTGCCATTTGTTTTAAACCTGCAGTCACCTGTTCATTACCATTAATTAATTGTCCTTCTGCTTGAGACATTTGTCCTAAA
Source organism: Staphylococcus sp. HMSC65H10 (assembly GCF_001839185.1). Lineage (NCBI taxonomy): Bacteria > Bacillati > Bacillota > Bacilli > Caryophanales > Staphylococcaceae > Staphylococcus > Staphylococcus sp. HMSC65H10. The sequence goes on from NZ_KV840424.1 coordinate 51,194, forward strand.
GCCTTCGATGTATCTGTATAACCTTGTTTAGATTGTTTATTAGCCGCAAATAATTCATCTAAGTATTCTGCACGCACTGTATTGCGAATCGATTTGCTTACAGTATCAATCGCTTTTTGTGCCGCTTGACTGCCTGTATAACTTGAACCTGGGTTCACTTGTGTTTCTAACTCAATTTTCTTTGGATTTTTATTTAATAATGTTGTCGCATTTTTAGATGCATCTTCTGGAATAATAATTGTTCCGATAGCTTTGCCGTTCTTTAATTGTTTTTTCGCTGTGTCTTTAGATACTTCTTGGAAATCGAATTTTTTATTATCTTTAAGTTTCGATACGACTTCGTCTCCAATATTGATTTTCTTGCCTTGAAGTGTTGCTGCTTTATCTTCATTAACAATAGATATTTTCAATTGGTCTGTCTTATCATATGGATTCCAAATTGACCCCACAAATAATGCTACATAAATCAGAGGTAATAAGCCTATCGCAATCAACGCAACAATTAACATCTTATTATTTTTGATAAATTTTAACTCATTAAACATAAGTAACTCCTTCTCCTTTATAGTACACCCCATGTACTATGATACTTTTTAAAACGTAAAAGCTTGATACCCCAACACTTTTACGCATTTATTTTCCATTATTGATTTGTTATTTTAAATAGTACACCCTGTGTACGTTTTCTAATATTAAACCTATTGTTGATGATTGTCAACAATAAAATACACATTTTTTCTCTTTTTCTTTTTACTCTTAAATATACAAGCTTTCATAATGTTTACTTAAATCGACTTCATTTCAAATGACTCAAACAAGGTAGATGATTCATTACACACTCGCTTCAATTATTTAATCATATTTTAATAATTTTATGTTATTCTAATTTTAAAGTTAATCACTCATATAAAGAGAGAGGTGCTGATTGAATATGAAGAAACGCTATGTCATCGTTCAATATCTATTAATCATACTGACAGGAATATTGTTACTTAATAGCTTGTTTAATCCTGATCAGATAATAAAAAGTTATATCAATATCGTTCTTTTTATTTGTGTAATGTTATTAGCATTGATTGCTTGGATAGTCGGACGTTTTAAACACCCTAAGCAATGAACGCTATAGTATTAACTACCAAAAATGAAGTTGATTTTTTTGAAGAAAAAAGAACGTCTAACTATTTAGACGTTCTTCCCTAATTCTAATCTATGTGCCGCATCTTGTGCGAGTGCTTTTAAATAACGAAATGGATGTGCAAGTGCTTCTGCTTTCCTGATTGAAGCATGGTCGTTTGGTGGTCTGTCATCTAGGCCAGTCACACTGAAGACGTGATCAATCCCATGTGTTTTAACAGCTTCATAGCCTTCTCCAGTTACGCCGCATAACGCAATAACAGGTATGTTAAATTGTTGAGCTGTTTTCGCAACACCAATCGGCGTTTTCCCATAAATTGTCTGTCGATCGATTTTACCTTCGCCGGTAATACAAATATCAGCATCTTTCAGACGTGCTTTTAACTGTGTTTCATGTAAAACAATATCGATACCTCGAGAAAGTTCTGCATCTAAAAAAGCAACTAACGCAATACCCGTACCACCTGCAGCCCCTGCTCCTGGCACATTAGAATAATCATGTTGAAAAGTTTCTGTTAACACTTGATTGTAATGTGTTAAAGCTTGTTCAAGTTGTTCAATATCTTTTGGTGAAGCGCCTTTTTGTTTAGCGTACGTATGAGTAGCACCTGTGGGTCCAAGTAATGGGTTATCAACATCACAGACTACTTCAAAAGTTACGTTTTTCAGCCGTTTGTCTAAATTAGAAATATTAATTTGCGCAAGGTTGATTAGAGCGGCACCACCTTCAGGTAAGTTGTCACCTTTCTCATCAAGGAATTTTACGCCAAGTGCTTTCATCATACCTGTTCCGCCATCATTGGTCGCACTTCCGCCAATACCGAGGATAATTTTTTGTGCACCTTGATTTAGTGCGCTTAAAATCAATTGCCCTGTACCGTATGTAGAAGTCACAAGCGGATTGCGATGTTTGAGTTCGATTGTTTCTAAACCAGAAGCTTCTGCGAGTTCAATAATAGCCGTTTTATTTTGTTCAACATATGAATATTGTGCATCGATAATTCGGCCTAAAGCGTCTGTCGCTTTTACAGGTTTCATTGTTCCGCCTAAGGCATCATGGAGCGACTGCATCGTTCCTTCACCACCATCAGCCATCGGTACTTTGTCATAGATGACCGTTTCAGGCAAGACTTCCTGTAGTCCTAATTCTATGGCTTGTGCCGCTTCAGCCGCTGTTAAAGTTTCTTTAAATGAATCTGGTGCAATCACAATTTTTCGTACCATTCCATGATGCCTCCTTCTTTTTTCATCTTCATTATAGCGACATTTACAATATGCATAAAGGATGAGTTATACCTGACACAACTTTTATTGCCAACGCATACGGGTAAATATAAAGAAAGAGGTGAATACTATGGATAGACAAGTTGTCTTAAAAAAGATTAAAGATATTATGAAAGCATCACGTATTGGTGTACTTTCAACTTCCTATGACAATAAGCCAGATAGCCGATATATGATTTTCTATGACCAAGAATTTGATTTATATACGAAAACTAGTACAGACTCAGTAAAGATTGAAGAAATCGAACAAAATCCTGTTGCGCATATTTTATTAGGCTATGATGATACGAAAAACCATAGTTTCTTAGAAATCTATGCAGACTTAGAAGTCACTGAAGATCCAGATGTATTAGATTGGATTTGGGACGAACAAGATAAATCGTTCTTTGAATCGAAAGAAGACCCTAAACTTTGTGTCATCAGAGCTATTCCAAGATCTATTAAATTAATGAATAGCGATTCAGAAGATGGACCGCAATATGTAGAATTTAATTAAGCTATAAACATGACAAAACCAGCATGCCTGTTTGAAACATCACATGCTGGTTTTGTTTATAGTTTATTGTTTTAAGTTTAAAGTTATTTGTATGATTTCATGACACGACGGTAAATTTGACCTTTTTTCAAGCGACTGACATATGCACGTTGGTGCAATGAATAATGCTTTTTACGTACAACTTCAAGGATTTCACGATACGCTTGAGCTGCAACTTCAATAATGGGACGTGCATCTTCGTGGAAGTAATCTAAATGACTTAATGCATTATGATACATAGCATCCGCATCTTTGGCGTAACTTTCCCACAAATCAATATAGTTTTGCGTCACACCCTCTTCATATACTGCTTTTAAATCAACATTATATTCTTTTAAGCGATTTGCGCTTAAATAGATACGGTTGTTTTCAAAGTCTTCACCGACATCACGTAAAATATTTGTGATTTGTAGGGCTTTACCAAGTTCAATCCCCACTTTATCTGCTGTCTCATAATATTGTTCATAAGCAAGTACAGGTGTCAGTAATTCACCAATTGTACCTGCCACGCCGTAACAATAGGCATCTAACTCTTCATCTGTTTCTAATGCTGTCATAGTCAAATCGCTTTCCACGTAATCCATTAATGTTTTAAAGGCATGTAATGGAACAGGATAAGATTTTAATGTATGACGAAACGCGCGCATCACAGATGCGTTACTATTAAAGTTCACATTTTCAGAATCTCCATCGTAGATGTGTTCTAAATCTTCACGAATCGCATCTAAGCGTTTCGGATCTTCATATTCATCTATACTGTCATCTATCATACGACATACTGCATAAATCGCCCAAACTGCTTTACGCTCTTGTTCAGGCAGACTATTAAACGCATAAGAGAAGGTCTTTGAGTACTCTTCCATTATCTTTCTGCAGTATTCGTAATCATCATTTATTAATTGTTCCATAACATTTCACACCTTGCTGTCATTATTCCTACTAGAGTCAATTACCCTCTATTTGAAATTTTAATAATAAGTTAAGTTATTCAGTTAACCAAATCTGATTTAATTTGAAACTTGTGTTACATGTTAAGCGAAAATCAGATAAAAGTCATTTAATAACCTACCACTTTCCTCAAATTTTTTAATACTTCTGATTTTCTGTCATGCATTCTTCAAAATTGAAGAATTTAATAAGTACTTACTTTGATATTTAGTCGCAAGTGTATAGATAAATGACAAGAATTCATCAGATGTTGTTTTCTCTGATTCGAAGTCCGCTTTCAATGTTTGGTGTCGATTTTTTTCAGTATCATCCGCTTCTTTCTTAAAATAGCCCCACATATGATCAAACGTATTAATGACGGCACCTTTAGACGGAGGGAGGGCTAATGCTTCATCAATCAAGCGTTGTAATACCTCACCTTCTACATTATCTTTCATGACTGATCTGATTTGGTTATAGTGTGCTTGGCTATGCCACATGACTTCATATTTATATTCACGCCATAATTTCTCTTTCTCGTGTTGATTCAAGGACACTTCCTCCTCATATTTTAACTTTGAACAGAGTTAGTATTCCCTAATAGCCGACAAGCAATGCGATGGACATGGCAATTGCACAAATAATAACCCACAGCAGAATCAATTTCCAAGCGAATTTCAACCACTGTACGTATGAAATTTTCGCAACTGCGAGTGCACCCATTAAAATGGCAGAAGTCGGAAACAGCACATTGCTGATGGAATCACCATATTGGAAAGCAAGCACTGTAAGTTGACGATTAATATCCAGCAAGTCTGAAATCGGCACCATCAAAGGCATTGTAGTCAATGCTTGTCCTGAACCAGATGGAATGAAGAAGTTAAGGAAAAATTGGAAGATAAACATCACAATAATCACAATAGACGATGGAACATCATTGAGTAGTGTAGTCATTCCATGAATAATAGAATCAATAATTTTACCTTTTTCTAAAATAACGACAATGCCTTTCGCAAAACCGACAATCATTGCGCCAAATAAAATGTCTTTCATTCCTTCAATAAAAGCATCAAAGGTACCATTCATACCTAAGTCACTGACAAACCCTGCAAGCAAACCTGCCAAAACAAAGTTTGCGCTCATTTGATTAAAAGACCATTCATAACGAAAGATACCATAGACATTAAACACAATAGTTAACGCAATAATACTTAATGCGAAGGCTTGACGTTTGGTAAAGCGTTCATATTCTATAGCTTTATGACTTTGACCTTCTTCTTGTTCTAAAGCATAAACGACACTTTTCTTTGGATTGCGTTTCACTTTTCTAGCATAAAGCATTACCGAACCGATCGCTGCGGCTAGAATGAATATATAAATGATGGAACGTAACCCCCAACCTGAGAACATAGGAAGTTCAGCAACGGTTTGCGCAACACCGACTGTAAATGGATTCAACATACCTCCAATAAATCCACTTGCGGCACCTAAAATCACCATCGCGGCTCCTGTCATCGCATCATAACCTAGGGTTCTCGCAATAATTACACCGATCGGCACAAAGATAATGGTTTCTTCTGCTAAACCAATTGAAAAGCCTAAAATAGAGAACACAATCATAGTTAATGGAATCATTAAGATGCGCGAAGAACCTAATGTTTTAATCACTTGGTTAATCCCATTTTCAAATGCGCCTGTTCTATGTACAATACCGAAAGCACCACCAACTAAAAAGATATAAAAGACAATTTCTCCTCCTGTCAGTAAACCTTCAGGTACTGCACGGAATAAATCTAAAAATGACACCCCGTGTTGTTCAATACTATGATATGAACCTGGGACTACTAACGTTTGTCCCCCTTTATCTACGCGTTTATATTCCCCTGCTGGAATAATATACGTCAAGACGCAAGCAATGGCGATAATCATCATTAACAATGCATATGTATGAGGTGTTTTTAACCGGAATTTTGAAGATGAATCTTTTGAATTTTCCTTTGTATTTTCTGTCATACACATTCCTCTTTCCCACTATTAATTATCTGAATTTTCTTATTTTATATAGTATAGCCTATTTCTGAATCATTAGTCGGGAAAATTTAGTTTTGTTGTGTATTTGAATTAAATAGAAACATAATGAAAAAGCTGACCGGTTATACTTTCGGTCAGCTTTCAATTCATCATGATTCAATTATGAAGAAGGTTTATCTTCTTCGTGTGGTGCATTCGCGGCTGCTTTTGCTTCAACACGTTGTGCTTCTTCTTCAGCTGTTACTTCTCGATGTTCTTGTTGTTGTTCAAGTGCTTTAACATCTTGTGGTTGTTGATTTTCAGTTTCTTGAGTTTTAGCCGCTTGTTCTTCTTTAGCTTTCGCTTCTTGTTGTTTTTGTGCTTCCCATCTAGCTTCTTTTTCTTGTTTTTTCAATTTACGTTTCTTTTCTTCACGCACAGAGAAGACAATGAAAATAATGGCTAATAAAGGGAATGACATACCTAACCAGAACATATAACTCACTCCAATTCTGTAGGGAGACCCTGTTATTTGTATTCTTGTTTATCATAACATGTATGCTGTTGTTTTTTCACTAAATCCTTTCTTATCGCCCTTCCTTGACTTACTTCTAGAAAGTCGATAGATTAAGGTTAATGACAAATATAAATGCACTAGGGGCGTTTTATAACTGAGATGAAGCATGGCTTCAGACCCTTTGAACCTGATCTAGCTGAAACTAGCGTAGGAAAGTGTGAGTATATAACTAAGAAAGTATGGCTAAGAATGTATAAGTCTATACTTTAAACTCGCTCTGATACGCACAGCTCTAGATAGGTTGTGTGTTTTTTTATGTCTTAATTCAACTAAAGGGGCGATTTAAATGGCAAGAACAATTTTAGTAACAGGCGGCGGACGTGGCTTAGGTGCTGTAATCAGCCGTACATTAGGCGAACAAGGTTTTAACGTTATTATTAACTACAACCAAAGTAAGGAAGCTGCCGAAGCATTGGCTCAAGAAATTGATAATAACCGTGCTGTCGCAATTCAAGCAGACGTTACTGACCGTGAAGCTGTAGAGCGTTTAGTCAAAGAAGGAACAGAAACATTCGGTCGTATTGATGGTGTAGTGAACAACGCATTGATCGGTTTCAAATTTGATCCGACAACACAAAAATCATTTAAAGATATGGACTGGTCAGATTATCAAAATCAAATCGATGGCACATTAAAAGCTGCATTCAACGTTGTACAAAGTGTGGTACCTCAATTTATTGAAAATCAACGTGGCAGTGTTGTATCTATCGGCACAAATTTATACCAAAATCCTGTTGTTCCTTATCATGAATATACAACAGCGAAAGCTGCATTAATTGGTTTCACACGTAACATTGCAGCAGAGCTTGGCCAATATGGTATTAATGCGAATGTTGTTTCAGGCGGATTACTTAAAACAACGGATGCTAGCTCAGTTACTACACCAGAAGTTTTTGACTTGATTGCGCAAAGTACACCACTACGTAAGGTGACAACACCACAAGATGTCGCAAACATGGTGGCTTATCTTGTTTCAGAACAAGCAGACGGTATTACAGGCCAAAACATCACTGTTGACGGCGGATTAACAATGAACTAAGTAACAATATTAAACACGAGGTGAATAACATGCCTACGCAGAAAGAAAAACAACTGCACATCGGCGTTTTATTATATGGATGCGGCCATCATCAAGCCGCATGGCTGATGCCTGATTCAAGTGTCGAACGTATCGGCACCATCGAGTATTATCAAGATTTAGCTCAAATCGCAGAACGCGGTTATTTTGACGCGGTGTTTTTCGCGGATAACCAATCCTTCCCCGCAAATAATGACACCACGATGCCTGCGTTCTGGTTTGACCCTATTGTCAACTTAACTGCGATTTCGCAGGTCACAAAACATGTCGGGTTAGTCTCAACGATTTCCAGCACATTTTCTAACCCTTATACGGCTGCACGTCAGCTATTAAGTTTGGACCATATCACTGGCGGTCGTGTCGGTTGGAATTTAGTCACATCTATGACGGATATTGAAGCACAAAATCACAGTATGGAAGGTCTGCCTGATCATACAGCACGATACCAAAAAGCAGATGAATTTGCGGAAGTCATGAATCATCTCTTCGAGTCATGGCAAACCAATGATTTCAAACACGATCGTAAACACAGTCAACTGATTGATTCAAAAGCAATAGAACCTTTCAATCATCAAGGAGAACACTTCCAAGTTCGCGGCCCTTTATCTACACCCGCAAGTCCACAAGGTAAACCCGTCGCAATGCAGGCTGGCGCATCTAAACAAGGCGTGGCACTCGCAGTTAAATATGCAGATGCAGTTTACTCTGTTTCTTGGAATATCAAACAAGCAAAACAGTTCAGACAACGCTTAGATGATGAAATCAAACGTACCGGTCAGACTGACCGCAACCTCAAAGTCTTCCCAGGTCTGGTGACTTATGTCGCAGAAACCCATGAAGCAGCTTTAGAGAAAAAAGCGGCGCTTGATAATCAACTACCGATTGAAACAGCGCTAAATCAACTCAGTTTCTTTGTCCAACAAGATTGTCATAGTTGGGATTTAGATGACAAAGTCCCAGACTTACCTCCTGTCTCTGAATTTACTGGGCCTGTAGGTCGTTATGAAACAGTCCTTGAAATTATCAGAGATACAGACCCTACTGTACGAGAGTTATTGGGATATTTAAATGCAGGTGGTGGTCATTTAATATTGATTGGAACACCTGAAGAAATTGTGGATGAAATGGAACATTGGTTCAAAGAAGGTGTGGCAGATGGTTTCAACTTAATGCCTCCTACCTTGCCGGATAGCTTAGATGATTTTGTAAATTTGATTGTTCCAGAATTACAAAAACGCGGACTTTACCGAAAAAACTATACAGGACACAAATTTAAAGAACATTTAAGAATTTAAAACAGGGCCATTCGGCTCTGTTTTTTTATACGAAATGTAAAACATACTTGACATTATTTAAGCGCAGCAGTATTCTAAAAGTGTCAAATAAACTTTACATTTCAGGAGGGACATCATGATATTACTAAAAATTATCATCCCTATTGTAACCTTAGTTGCTTTCGCATTTGCTTGGAGAGGCTTCTTAAAAAATTATATGCCTTCAGAAGCAGTAGATGTTCAAACCGAGTCTCATTATGACGAACGTCAAACTAAAATTATTTTAGAAGTACTCGCAAAGACTTTTATCATTACCATTCTTCTCATCACATTTGCCTTTCTAAATCGTACGCTTGGTTTAGTCAGTGCACATAGTTTTATCTCGAAATATCCTGAAGCTGTCTTTTTAGTTATTATAATGGGAAGTTTAGTTTATAATTATGTAATCGTTAAACGAAAGTATTCATAATAGACATAGAGTGATGAGAAAATACACCTACAAAGGGTGAGAGTTATGAAAAACAAAATAAAATTGTATCGCAAACAAAATGGGATGTCTCAAGAAGCACTAAGTAAAAGTGTCAATGTTTCGAGACAAACGATTAATGCGATTGAAAATAATAAGTATGATCCTTCTTTGAGCTTAGCTTTTAAAATCGCTAAACAGTTTAAAGTTACAGTGGATGAATTATTTTCATAATAAAACAGGCCATGAACAAAATTACGAGTTCATGGCCTGTTTAATATGTCATTATTTAAAGACTTTTTGGTATTGGACGTAACCAGAAATATAGTGTTCGATATCATCAATGCGGACACGATAACCATGGTGTTTGATAAAGAACGAACCAAGAATACGTTGTGGGTTTTTAAAGTACATCGCAAGTTCTGGATAGAAGTATCCTGTACGTTGATAATCTGCACGTTTATGAATCGTTGTCATTAAGTCATCTACGTTAATCAATCGATCTACGATTTCCCCAAAACCTTTTTCTCTGGCTTTACGTATAATATGATACGTTGCCATCAACATCTCCATGAATGTTGGGAAAGTTGTAATACGATTCTTAATGTAGTCTAAATAACTAGAAACATTTCTAATTCCAAATTCTATATATTTCGCTTCAGGCGCAATTTGGATTAATTCATTCGTACAATAACCTAACCAATGATCATGGTTCTTCCAGTAACTTTGTGAAATGAATCGTTCAAACATATGACGTACTGTTTCTAACCATTTTTCATTCTGATCAACTTGATAAAGTCGTAATAATCCTAACGCAGCTTCACCATCATAATAAATCACACGGAACTTTTCTTTAACTTCTAGACTAGGATATTGTAAGACATGTACAGTTTCAGCTGTTTCACTGTCAATCATTGAAACCATACCTTCTGCCACTTGTTGTGCAGCTTCTAAATACTTCTGGTTACCTGGTTTTATTTTTAGATACTCACAAATCGCAAAAACAAATGCCGCATTTTGACCTAGTTTAATTTCATTAATATTTTTGGTGTCATCAAATATATGTGCGACTTCTCCTTGCTTGTATAAGTAATTGTCGATTAGGTAATCAATCGCTTTTTCAGCAATAGTGATATCTTTGTTTAAGTAATGTAATCCTTCCATTAGCGCATAAGTTGAAGAAGCATGTCTCAAATTATTATAGAAACTGATTTTCTTATCGAAGTGTGGAAAATAACCATAGATAAATTGACCGCTTGGTTGTAACTCATTCGCAAGATAATCTGTCGAAGTTTCCAACATTTTATCAATTTCTTGTGACAAATCTTCAACATGACGTAATCCTTTTTCACGGCCCTCTGCGGCTAGTTCATAAACCTCATGATTTTCAATAAAGTAACCCTTTGTATAAAACTTTTTAATCGGCTTACCCATATAATCTTGATGTCTATAGAATTGTTTATGTTTTGTATATTTCTTCAAATAGTTATTGATATTATCCTCAGATAAGAAGAAAGACTTTTTATCTTTAGTCGGTCTGACAAAGGCATTAATATTAATTTCTTCTGCCATGAAAGTTAAATTCCAATTCTTATCACAAGCAATTCCGTAATCAATATAGTTTCGACGTGTCTCTTCTAAATCTCTTTTAACATCTTCAAAGACAACTTCTTTCGTACGATAAACAAAATCAATTTTAACCCACTTAGGATACTTACCAGCTTTCTTTTTAAACTGTTCATATTGTTTCGTAATATCTCTTTTAAGATTACGTGACTGCTTAATCAATTTTACAGAAGCTTTCATATTGGGATTACCTAAACTAACAAACACATAATCTTTACCTAATAGCTGTTGATCTGCTTTTTGTAAAATTTGTTCAATCTCGTTGTTAATTGTCATGTCCAAACCCCTTCTCATTCAGTATGTATAAATGGGCCGGAACAAAGTCCAGCCCACTATTTAAATAGAATTATTGTTCTTTATTTTTCTTACGGCGTCCGAATAATAATGCAGAACCTAGTGCTGCGAATAAGCCACCGAATAATGTAGCTTCTTTATTATTATTCTCTTCACCTGTGTCAGGTAATTCTTTATCGCCATGACCTTCAGCTTGTGCTGGTTGTTCACCATTTGAACCTTGTGTAGTACCTTGTTCTGGAGTGCCAGGGTGTCCTGGTTCATTTGGTTCAACAGGGTAATCTGAATCTGCGTCTGCATCTGCGTCGGCGTCGGCATCGGCGTCTGAATCTGCGTCGGCATCAGCATCGGCGTCTGCATCAGCATCGGCATCAGCATCGGCGTCGGCATCGGCATCTGCATCTGCGTCAGCATCGGCATCTGCATCTGCGTCTACGTCGACATCGGCGTCGGCATCGGCATCAGCATCAGCGTCTGCGTCGGCATCGGCATCGGCGTCTGCATCAGCATCGGCATCAGCGTCTGCGTCGGCATCGGCATCTGCGTCGGCATCAGCGTCGGCGTCTGCGTCGGCATCAGCATCCGCGTCTGCGTCGGCATCGGCATCGGCGTCGGCATCAGCGTCGGCATCAGCGTCTGCATCTGCGTCTGCGTCTGCATCTGCATCTGCGTCGGCATCTGCGTCTGTATCGTCACCGTCTGCTTCACCAGAACCACTATTGTAAACGTTGTAGTTATCCCATGTGTAGTAAGTATGACCTTGGCCATCATTTGTCGCATCTGAAATCATTTCTGATCTTGTTTTGATTTGTTCACGTGAACCGTCTTGAGCCACGCTATCTAAAACAATAATATAGCGACTTCCGTTTGAAGTTAAGTCTTGGAAATCTAGTGATAGAACTTCTCCACCATTTTCATCTACTGAATATTGTGGGTTGAAGTTGTAAATCGCATCTGGATTATTTGTAACGTCTACCAAGTTCGGATTGTTTTCATCTACATAGAAACTTGGGTTCAGTTGTTCACCATTTCTCACTTCGTAAATCTTGAAGTTTGTCACATCTGGATTTAATTGTGCTGAACTTTGAGCTGGTGTGCCGTCAGCTGTATCTGGCCAATAATTGTATAAGTTCACTGTCGCATTATACGATTGTTTACCTTGTGGGTTTACATATACAATTTGTCTATATTCACCAGTGTTTCTATCAGTTGTAGTGATAAAGCTATCTACGTTTGATGGGTATGGTGAATCTGAAGTTCTGTAATTGATATCAATATCAGTACTGTATGTTTCACCAGCTACATTTGTTTGTACTGGGTATGTGCCGTCTGTTGGTGCAGCTTGTCTATCCGCATATAATGGGATTTCAAAATGACCTGTTACATTATCGTGATTATTAACATAATCAGAGAATGTGTATGTTAGTGAGTTTGAATCAGGATTAAATGCGCCTGTTGCAACTACTTCAGTACCATTCATCAAGTCAGGAATTTTAGAACTGCTTGGTGTACTGTTTCCGTAGTAGTTCAAGTACTCTGGGAATTGAACATTGAAGTAGTCTCCAGCTTGAACACTGTCAGCAATTGCTAAATCAGCTGACATATATGTTGATTCACTATCGTTCGCTTGAATTGAGTTTGGACCGATTTGAATATTTGAAGCTGTTACGTCTCCATCAACATTGTTGCCAGTCGGTGCTGCTTGCGCTAGTGCAAATGTTTGTGCAGCTCCTTCTTGTGTAGGTTGTTCAGTTGAACGTGTTGCAGTTGTATTTGTTGGTGCTGCAAGTACTTCAGAACTATCTTTTTGATTTGAGTAATCTTGTACTGATTTATTCAAATCTGCTGGATCAACTGTATTTGAAGTGTCACCTACTGTTGCTGCTGTAGTAGCGTTTGCATCAGATAATTGCGCTGCATTTGGATCATATGCTGGTTGTTCAACATCTGATACTGGTGCTTGTGCAGTTGTTTGTGCATCTTGTTGTGGTTCAACAGATTGCGCTTGCTGTGTTGTTGTTTCATTAGCTGGTGCTGTTGCATTTTGTGCAGCTGTATCACCAGTTGTTGTTGTTTCATTTGTGCCTGTTGTTGGAGCTTCAACTGGCGCAACAGGTGTTGAAGCATTCAATGCATTTTCCTGTGTTGGTTGAGCATCTTGAGTTGATTGTGATTCTTGTTGTGCTGATGTATTTGTTGTTGATGTTTGCTTATCAACTGTTTGGTCAGTATTTGATTCAGTTGTTTTCGGCTCAGTTGTAGTTGTGTTTGCTGTATTTGTATTTGTTGTTGTTTGAGCATCAGTTTTTGGTGCTTGTTCTTTAGCTGTTGTATTTTGTTCAGTCGCAGTTGTATCTGCAGTTGTTTCATTTGTTGGTGTTTTTGTTTCTGTAGTTGCTGGTGCATCTGCTTTTGGTGCAGTTGTTTCTGTCGACTGTTGGGTAGAATCAGTTGATGCTTGTTCCCCTGCTACAGTTTGCTCTGCTTTCGCATCAGTTGTATTTGTTGCTGATGTATCTTGAGCTGGTGTTTGATCTTGTGTAGCTGTTGTTTCATTTGTCGTTGTGCTTTGTGTTTTTGTTTCAGTTGTCGGAGTTTGTTCTTGTGGTGTTGACTCTGTAGTTGTAGTGACGTTCGTTGTCTCACCGCTTGTAGTATTTTCTGCGGCTTGTGCGTCATTCGCATTCGCAAATAATGTTGCCCCTACAATAACTGAGGCAGCCCCTACAGTGATTTTACGAATTGAATAACGATTGCGTTTGTTGAAAAAGTCTTGATTATTCAAGAAATCCCTCCTACTTATTTTTGTAAGGCCTTACCCTATTATGTTACACAAGTGAACAATAAATAAACAATTTTGCATTAATTTGACAATGTTTTTATTTTTCAGACACATTTTGTCCAAGTTTGATTAATCCCATGCAATTGGTTAGATTTATATTTATATAGAACTCATCTTTATTTATAAATTACCTACCGATTATTTTAAAACTAATATAGTTTTATCATAAATCACATTTTAATTCAAAATCCATTTTGGGAATAAAATAAAAAGTCTAAGGCTAACCCCAGACAAAATTAACCTCAGACTTTTCTTGATAAATATGATTTTGCTTCATCTTCACTTTCAAATCCTGTGAAAATAATAACTTGCTTACCTTCTTTTAAAATGCCATGACGACCGTATTCACCAATGACTATTCCACCTTTATCATTCTCAAATAATTGGTTTTGTCCATATTTTAATAAGGCGAGTAAGTCATCTACACTGAACGTTTGACGCTCTTTCATTCTGAAACGCCCTGTTAAGTTAATCGCTACAGAATCAGACATTTTTAATTGTTTAACCAATTCTTGCACATGTTTTTTTCTTGCTTGATGCGTTGGATACAGTTCGTGTGCTAATTGATAGACTAACGATGGATGTGGTGCGTCAGTCATGGCTTCTACTAGATCATCCCACGAAAGCTGCATACCTTCATAGTAAGTGTCATCGTTTGTGGGCCATTGTTTGAGAGTAACCGTATAATTTTGAACTTCTCGTTGTTTTGCATCTAGGTAGTAAATAATCGGTGTCAAACCTTCTATTGTGGCTGAACCATAACGATTAGATTGCGTTTCAATCTGATCAGTTTCTAAATTATAAATAAGATATGCGCGCCCTTGGCTAGCAGCCGCTTCAAAATGCTTCTCTTCGTCCCCGCTTCTCTCATAATGCAGCAAAGCATTTTGAAGCTGACTTGCGACTTTGGGAAACTCTGTTTGAGTTACAGAAGACTTCATCAACACTAAAGCATCTTGATTAATCAAATAACATAAATCTTTCAACATTAAATCTTTATTGTGATACCACGTAATATGTTTACCTTTAACTTTATTCACTACTTTACGCAATGGTTGATCCATACATAAAATATAATCCGCTTCAGACTGTTCTAAGGCAGGCACTAATTCAGCATGCACGCGGTCAGTCTGCTCACCTAAATCACTGATTTGACCTAACGCAATAATTTTATGTCCTTTAAAGAATGGCGCTTGTGAATTAAACGCATCAATCTCATTCAACATTGCAGGCAAAGAAGCATTATGCGTATCATCAAGTACCGTAGCTTCTTCATGCAGACTTTTCACAGGTCTGAATTCTAAGACCTTCTTGAAAAGTTGAGTTTGCGCTAACTGTTTCAACTGTTGTTTTACATCAACTTTCAAATGTTTCAACGTTAATAATACTGCCAAAGCATTCTCAACCATGCCCTTACTGACAGAAGGCACTTCAAATTGATAACCATCATTCGTTGTCACTTCTACTGCTTTTTTCACAGGTTTGATTTGTGTCGTATAAATGTCTGCTGAATTATCTTCAGTACTATAACGATATACATGTTTAGTATGAGTTGATGCAGCTTGTTTCAGCTCATTTTGATGGAGTGTGTCACCATTATAAATCGCGATACCGTCTTGATTTAATCCCGCAAAAATCCTTGATTTGAAAGCTACAATTTCTTCCGTTGAACCAATAGTGGATAGATGTGCAGAGCCGATTCCTGTGACAATCGCAATTTGTGGTTTCAATACTTCAGCCATATTTCCACGATTATTCAATGCATTTAAAGACGTTTCGAAAACCGCAATATCTGGATTAGACGCTAATTTACACATATGCAAATAAATGGCACTACGTGTATTACTGTTCCCTCTATTTTGTTGGACTTTATAAGGTTGTAATGCCGCACTTAACATTAAGCGTGTTGAGCTTTTACCCATGGAGCCTGTCAACGCAATGACTGGATTATGATAATGTTTTCGAATATGTAAGGCTAATATTTTCATAGCTTTAATCGCATTTCTCACTACAATTTGCGGAATTTGATGTGCTAAATCTTCTACATAGGTTTCAGTAATAATCAAACCAATCTTTGAAACATCTTTTGGGATTTGCGCATTACCATCTTTCATCACTTTTGATTTCTTTAAATATTGTTTCCATGATGCTTCACTGATAGAGATGAATGCGGTTGATTCTGACTTAACATGCAGCATTTGATATTCAAAATCATCAATAGGATTTTGTTCCTTTCCTTGTGCATCAAGTAGTTCTGTATCTAAGATTTGTGCAATCGTTTCTAATGTATACATGATGACCTCCAAAAAGTAATAGTTTTGCATTGCTTCAACCTTATGGTTTATTGTATAGATAATCTTAACAATTTACAGGAGGCTTTCAGCAATGACCACAGAGAAAGATAAAAGTCTAGATGAGATTAATCAGGAAATAGAAGAAGAATTGAGAAACTATGATCCTGATAAAGAGGAAAAACCAAAGAGAAGTGTACTCTTTACCAAACCCAGACTCATCGTTCTATTAGTTGTTTTAGGACTTGCGCTGTACAGATTACTTCACTTCTTTTTCTAATTATCGGTAGGTGTAAATAATTAACGTTACTATATCATATTCAAAGCCAATGTGTGTCGTGCAACTGGAAGTCTGTGTATGTATTCCTTACTTCCAGCGTTGCCACATGTTTAATAGGTTGCCAATTTTTTAAGTCATATGTCACCTAATAAACATTCATATTACTGACGTTATTCTCACTTTAACTTTTCTAAATCTACTAAAAGTATGATACGCTCAATAAAACTTACCTCTTAATAAAGGATGGCGTCATTTATGAAAGTACTGTACCACGCAATGTCCATTTTAATTTTATCTGTCTTTTTATTCGGCTTATTCAGCCTGACTGATTTATTTTATACCCATCATCTCGCAAGTTTATTATTAAATGTGGATTTCGTGCCAGGCTTTTTTGATGTGAGCTTTGGGCTTAAATTCATCTTACATATTGTCTTTACCACAATGATATATGTCGTCTTTCAAGCCATCCGGGACTCTTACGTCTATCCAGCAGGTATTCTAATTATTATCGTATTATTCGCCGTTATCTATCCTTCACTTATTACTTGGTCTATTAACCCAATCTACCAATTTCACTGGATTGATTATATTGTTTGGATGATAGGTCACACTATCTTCATCTTCTTAGTCGTTTTCATTCTGCGCTTTGAGAAAAATTTATGGTATTAGAATTGATCAGCAACTGCTTTTTAAACTTATAAATCATAAATCTTTTATTATTCAAATAAAAAGTGACAGGGTGCGCTGTAAACATTGCGTCCTTTCATTTTTTATATTTATTTTATTATAATAGTTTCTTCTTCGAATATTTATTCGCAATCCATCTAACAAATAATGATATCGTAATAAATAAACCAATATAACCAAACAGAGGGAAAACTAAGTTTACTAAATCTGCGAAACCTACGAAACTCAAAATAAATGCGAGTACTAATGAAATCGTAAGCAAAATTACATATTTATAAGATTCAGGGTTAGTAAAACGCGTCAAGAATGGATACAACATCCCGATACAACTATTAAAAATTACTCCGAACATGACCGCTGACATTAAGTATGCGACAAATGGGTGAATGTCGTTTGCGAGTACAAGTGTCGGTATATCTACTGTGTTGGCTTTGCCTAGATTAGAAAGTAAGCCACCCACCATAATTAATAATAAAATACTAAAAGTTATTCCGCCGAAGTATGCACCTCGGCGAGCTACTTTATGGTTCATCGCATCGTTACCAACAATTGTGAGGAAGCTAAAGCTGTTTCCAACAATTAATCCACCATAAGTAATCGCATCCCACCACCAATAATGGCTTGTAGTTTTAGAAGGAACGGTGTACTGGTCTACTTCTGAAAAGTGAACAGCAGGGTTAAGAATATTAGTACCTGCGATAATCAGTACCGCAATGACCAAGAAAGGTGTCACAGCCCCTAACACTGCTAAAATCTTACCAAAATTTAATTGCAGTACAATAAACAGTAAAATCACAATTGCTAGTGAACCAATCCAACTTGGCACATTAAAGCCTTGTTTCAATGCCGAACCTCCACCCGCAATCATAATAACCGTCATACCAAATAAGAAGAAGATAATTAAATAATCAATAATAGTGCCTAACACTTTGCCAAATAAATTATGCAGTGAGATATCGTAACTATCCGCCTCAAGTCGATAACCCATCTTCGCGACTTGTCGTGTCCCAAAAGCGACAATCACACCTGTGATAATCACTGCGATATATGCTATATTTCCATGATTAACAAAGAATTGTAAAAGTTCTTGCCCAGTGGTAAAACCCGCCCCGACAATAAAACTTAAATAAGCAAGAGCAATCGCATAAGATGCCTTGTTGACTCTGTTAAACATTAAGTATTCCCCTTTCGCTAATCTAAATTTGCATAACACTTCAATATTGTAACATAATCAAAAATTTCATTATGGTAAAGTGCAAAAGTTAAAAATACTAAATGAATAAAAATAAGAAAAGGTTACTTTTTTATTTAGATGCTAGTTAAAGCGCAAAAAATAAGCCGCCTCTATATGAGACGGCTTAAGTATTGATTGAATTAGTATTTATAAGGATCTTCTTCTCTTGTACGTTCATGCGTACGTTCTTGTGCGAATTCATTCGCTTTATCATAGTTATAGTAACCATCTTCAGTTAATGAAGTTGCTTTAGGTTTTCTGCTGAATAACATGATAGATGCGATAATCCAAAGAATGGCTGAAATCCAGTTACATAGTAATGCCACGATACCAGCAATTAATAGTAAAATTGCAGCTGCTTTCGCTTTCTTACTGATGAAGATACCACCAACAATGGCTAAAATTACCGAAATGACGTTACCCACTAAAACGAAAGTACCGAGGACTTGCATTCCTGAAGCTACTTGTGAGATTTCTTCATATGTTAAGCTGGCATCACTTTGCTGCATACCTGCTACAAAGTCATCACTTTGCATTAATGGAACCATTAAAGCCACAAATAATACGATTAACGCACCGATTCCGACACCAATCCATGTTAAGACATGTTCACCTGTTCGTTTGATCATATAAAACCCTCCCCCTATCTCTTTAGTATTGTTAAAAATTTTATAAGCTTACAATTATCATTAGTATACTAATACATCAGTTATACGTCCATAGTCTACTTAAAATCTTCAACATCTTTTACATTTTTAATAAATATAAATGTTTGTTTCTTAAAATTCTTTTTTAAATAGCTGTAGTTCACTGATTTAAAGTAACGTATCGCTATGATTCATTAAGCGGTTATATTCTTCTAAGTAGACTTTTTCAGCTTCAGAACCACGTGCTGCTGAATTCATCGCACGATGCCAGAGTGGATAAATCGGTTGTGGCTGTGTTAAATCTGTAATCATTTGATGTTCTTCTTTTGTTAGTTTCAGATTGTAAGATGCAATATTCTCTTTTAGTTGTGCTTGATTACGTGCTGCCAGCACAATTGAATCTACATTCGGACGTTCTCTCAACCAAGCTAAAATCACTTGTGGCACGGTCGCATTGTGTGCGTGCGCAATTTCTTGTACAAGTTCAATTAAACGATAGAATAGCTCATGGTCTTTCACATAAGGTTCAGCCCAACCGTCACCTTGACGTGTATTAGGTTCGCCTTTTTTATCTCGTGTAATTTTACCTGTAAGCAATCCTTCACCTAAAGGCGACCAGATACTGTTGCCGACACCTAATTCTGTACCTGCCGGTAATAATTCATATTCCGCTTCTCTTGACTCAGGTGTGTAATAGATTTGTTGCGCAATCGGCGGCGCCATATTATTTTCTACTGCCAGTGTATAAGTCTTGGCTAAATTCCAACCACTGTAGTTAGACACACCCCAATAGCGAATTTTACCTTTACGAATTAAATCATTCATCGTTTGAATTGTTTCTTCTACTGGCACTTGTCCATCCCATGTATGAACGTAATATAAATCAACATAATCTGTACCTAAACGTTTTAAAGAATGGTCAATTGAACGTTCTATATTCAAGCGTGATGCACCGACATTATTTGCGATATCATTATATGGGAATCCTGTCTTCGTGCTGATGACCATTTCATCTCTATGATGTCTGATTGCTTTTCCTAACGCAATTTCTGCGTCACCTTTCGCATAAAGGTTTGCTGTATCAAATTGGTTAATACCTTGCTCTAAAGCATAGTCTATAAAGTATGCCGCTTCTTTCTCTGTTACACCACCCGCATTTTCAAAACCATTCGTTGCGGAGAATGGAACAGAACCTAACGCATATTTCGAAACGACTAATCCTGAATTACCAAGTGTTGTATAATCCATAATCTGTCTCCTCCTTTAATACTTAATAATGTAATTCCCTTTAAAGAAGATTTTTAAATGCTATAAGCTTAAAATCTATAATAAAATTAGGCAGTGTACGATAATTAAAAAAGAATTACGCTTAATATGTTTCACGTTCTATACGTGGGGTAACACATAACTGTACTTAATTTTTAAGGAGGAATTTGATTATGAACTTTGATGATATTAAGAAAAAAGGTCAAGATCACTTAAACGAACATAAAGATGAGTATATTGAAAAAGGTAAAGAATTCGCTAAAGATCAATTAGGCGGAGATAAAAAAGATAACAAAGACGACAAAAAAGAAGATAAGAAATAATAAGTCTAAAAATTATTAGTATAAGTTGAAATAGGAATGCTTTGAAAACGCATTCCTATTTCTTTAAATTCATTTTATTTTTGACTCTATAATATCAATGATTCTATCAAAATTATTCAACAATAAGTTTATTTTCATAGAGTCAACTAACCCTGTGGAAGTTGTACTTGAGTTAAAATCATTAATAGAAATATACTGAATGTCATTTGCAGAAATGTTATTCAAATATCTTTTTATATTAGAAATTTGCCTGCTATAATACATAATAGGAGTAGCATAAATAAGTATATTGGGATTCCCTCCTGGGGAGTACAACGTGCTATTAAGATTACTTTTAAAAAATGTATCTCTGTTCGCAATAGACTTTAAATTTTGTGAAACCTCTTTATCATAATCCCTAAAAAACATGCTTATTAAGTAATTATTATTTTTTAAAATTTTAAAAGTTTCATTCAAAATTCTATGTAGTTCAAGTAAATTTTTCATATCTTCTTCATTGATTTCAAACGTTAATTTGATTACTTCTTCAGTGTTTGTGGCTAGATTACTGACTGCTTTTTCAAAAGTTTTATTATTAAATGTGATTATATAATACGGTAATACCCATATATTATTTAAACTTTCTTCACTATCAAGACCTTGTCGCTTTAGAGTATCTTTGACATTTTCCACTTTTTGCTTTATATATTCTTTGTCCATGTTTATTTTTTGAAGATATAGCTCCTTTGAATTTCTTTTAAGGTTTTTCTCATTTCTATTGGAAACTTTAACTTGATGTGCTGAAATTAATAAGCTGCCTGCTGCTATCAACATTGATACTCCTGAAAATATTAATGAAAACATGTATTTCCTCCTCAAAAAAATCATTTATTTAATAATATAATCATATTTAATTTTTAGCTACCGTTAAACACTAATATCTTAAAATTAATAGTTTGTCTGCTTAGCTTAATTCAGTGATAACTTTTACTTATATTAAACATCAAGAATCATCATTATTATTAAAGTATATTGAGGCGTATAATGAGGTCATCTATCAAATTTCAGGGGTGAATGCCATGTCACAACACGCACATCGTCAGTTATTACTCGGGATGGCATCATTATTTATTGTAATGGCCATCGGTCGATTTGCCTATACACCTATCTTACCGTTTATGCAGCAAGCAGAACACATGGATGGTAAAGGGGCTGGTTTACTTGCGACGATTAACTATCTCGGTTATTTAATCGGAGCGATTATTCCAATGTTTTGGATTATTAAAAGTAAAGTCGTCGATGTGAAAATTTATTTAGTATTAAACGTACTTTCTACGATTTTTATGGGGTTTACCTCAAATTTCATTTTATGGTCCATATTGCGTTTAATCGCAGGACTCACAAGCGGAACAGTCTTTGTCTTAGCCTCTAACGTCGTATTAGAAGCATTAAGACAAGCACATAAAGAAGGTATTTCAGGTTTACTCTATAGTGCTGTTGGTATCGGGCTCTTTTCAAGCAGTATTTTTGTCTTCTTCTACACAGACGTCAACTCATGGAAAATGACTTGGATTATCCTTGGTCTCTTTTCATTAGCGTTAAGTTTATTGGTTATTTTCTTTATGCGGGAAAACCCAGATATTAATGTTGAAGCGCATCATAAAGCGACTTCCAAGACACCCTTCCGTCTCAACAAAACATTTATGCGCTGGTTCTCTATTGCTTATTTCTGTGAAGGGGCAGGCTATATTATTACCGGAACTTTCTTAGTCGCAATCATTAAATCCATCCCTGCTTTCTCTGAATATGCAGCACTCAGTTGGATGTTTGTCGGCTTAGGGGCTATCCCTTCTACAGTAGTATGGTCAATGATTGCGGAGAAAATGGATTATAGTAAAGCAACTTATATGGCATTTGGTCTACAAATCATCAGTGTCGCTTTACCAGTGTTTTCACATCATATTGTCAGTTTAATTATCAGCTCACTAATCTTCGGTAGTACGTTCTTAGGTTTGACGACACTCTTCATGTCTAAAGGACAAATGTTGATGCTTCAGACTGGCGGTAAGTCTAACTTTATCGCTACATTAACTGTTATTTACAGTATCGGCCAAATGATTGCGCCGTTTGTTTCAGGCTATCTTATTGGAGATTCCGGCAATTATAATGCAGCATTGTTATTTGCGACAGCTATTTTAATTATCGGTCTTATCAGCAGCTGGATCAGTTACCGTGCATTAAATAAAGAAGCGATTCAATAAGTAAAGTTTTGTCTGGTTATCAAAAGGGAATGTAACTACTAACAAAGGAGGATGTTACAATGCCTTTTGTAAAACAAAGAATGAAAGAAGATTTAACTGAAGACCCACGTATTAGTGAAGACAGCTTCACAACAGACCAAGAACTTCAAAACAGAGCGTTTGAACGTTTAGGTAAAGACATCGTCATTATTGAAGTATTATCTATTATGAACATTGTCTTTGCGGTCTTTTCATTTTCATTACTTGGTCTATTATTACGAGAACGAAGCAAATAATCATTGAAACTTGAAAAACCTGTGCCATCACACGATAGCACAGGTTTTTAATTATGCATTGTTTATTTAATCAAATCTTCTAAGTCATGCGGATAGTTTGTGACAACTTCTGTTCCTTCTTTTTTCAAGATAACCGTATCAGAATGTCTGAAGCCGCCGACGCCTGGAATATAAATACCTGGTTCTACACAAAAGACCATGCCTTCTTTTAACTCTAGCTCATTATCAAAGCGCAATGAGGGTTCTTCATGTTGTCCAATACCTATACCATGACCTGTTCTATGACTGATATAGTCACCATAACCTTCCGCTTCAAGAATTGTTCTTGCGACTTGATCGACCGCATTTGCGGTTACACCCACTTCAATAAAGTCTAACGCAGCTTTATGTGCTTCAACCATCGCTTCAAATGCATGGCGCTGTTCATCAGTCGGCTCGCCAACAAAGAAAGTACGTTCACATTCTGCACGATATCCATTCAACTCTAATTGACGGCTATGTACAATCACATCACCTTGTTGGATTTGTTTCGTATTAGAGAATGTATGCGGCATTGTAGAACGTTTGATGCCTGAAGGCGACATTACAAAGAATCCGAATTCTGCATCTGGGTAATTTTGAGAAATCGTGTCGAATAAATAACTGTTTCCAAAATTATCGATGTCCATTTCAGTCAATCCTGCTTTCGCATGTTCAATCGTTTGCGCCACAGCTTGACTGACAATCTCTCCACTTTCCTTGATAGCTTGTTGTTCATCTTCATATTTGTAAGTACGTTGTTCCACTAATGCTTGACCAATATCTTTCACTTTAAAATCATGATTGACGATATCTAGATAAAATTGTGTAGGTAAGAAACCTGTTTCAATACCAACCGTTTTAGCATCTTGATGTTTTTCCAATAAATCATTAAAGACTGTTTGATAACGTGTCGGCACATCATCTGTGACTGGAATTTCAGTATACGTATAGATATCTTGAATACCCGTTTTATCTCTGAAATGCGCTTCTTCTAATTTCGGCGCAATCACTTCAATGTTTTCCTGGGAAATAAATAAAATAATCGGACGCGAATAAATGACAGCTTTAAAGCCAGTAAAATACATTTGATTCTCAAAATTCATCACAATACTTAAATCGATGTCTTGTTGTTTCATCGTTTCTCTAAACGCATCAAGACGTTGTTTCAAGTTCACGTTGGTTGCCTCCTTTAGAAGTAAATAATGTCACAACTACTAACACAATAATCGCCAGCGGCACAGAAATTAACGCAGAGTTAATACCTGTACTTTGAACAAAACCAAGTTCCCAAATCAGTGTTGTTACTAAACCGACTGCCATTGAAGCAAGGCCTCCTGCTTTCGTGACTTTCGGATAAATAAACACTGCTAATAATGCCGGTGTAATTCCTGCACCGTATACGGTATAAGCGTACATTTGAACAGATAACACTGATGGGAAGTACATTGTTAATAAGAATGCGATCACACCTAAAATCGGTACAAGAATTCTTGTCATCAATAACATCTTATTTTCATGCTTATACTTAAAGTTATCCCCGAACAAGTCATAAATGACACTTGTCGCAGCAGATAATAAATATGAATTTCCTGTAGTAGTAATAAACGCAGTAAGTGCTGCAATGAGCACACCGCCAATCACAATCGGCAATTGACTCGTTAACGCAATCAAAGCCATTCCTGGTTCAATTTTCGGGAAAATCGAACGAGAAATAAATGCGAGCAATGAAATAAGTGGTGTCACGATTAATAAACCGACAATCCACCCAATCGTACCGATACGTGTCACTTTATTATCACGAGATGACGCCAGTCGTTGATAAATATTCTGATCACCTAACAGTAAGAACAACATTGGAATATAGAAACCTAAAATTTGAACAAAAGTTAATGTTCCCATTGGTTTCAAATGTGTTTTCGGTACATTCGATAAAATAGTATCCCAGCCGCCGCCGACCGCAATTGCGACAGGTACTGCGATAATCAACGCAATTGTAATTAAGAATGCACTTAACGCATCTGTTGGTGCGACTGACATCAAACCGCCCATAGTCGCAAGTAAAATAATAATCACTGCCGCAATAATAGTACCGAGTTCTACTGAAATACCTGTTGAAACATGTAATACATAGCCAAGTCCTTGATATTGATACGAGACAATCCCTACAAACGCTAAAATGATAATGACTGCCGCAAAGTAACTTGCGACCTTTCCATATTTCATCTCTAATATCTCAGCTACAGTATATTTTCCATAGTTTCTGACTTTCGAACTAATAATAAAAATTGTCCCTATTCCGATAATACTCGGAATCGCATAACCGACTGCCGGCCATAATCCAAAACTATAAGCCAGCGAGTTTTGACCGCCTGTGACAGAACCACTACCGACCCATGTCGAAAGTAATGTCCCCATTAATACGACTGGCCCGAGTGATTTACCTGCGAGAATAAAGTCCTCATTACTCTCTACTTTCTTTGAATACACAAAACCTAATGCAACCATCAATACCCCATAACCAATGACGAACCAAATTAAAATTGGTTCAGCAGAAAATCCCATAATATTCCCCCCTGTATATAAAAAACTAACCGTTTTCCAACGATTAGCTTAAGAATAAAGATTAATTTTAGCACAAAATTAAAACAATAGTAACAACAATCTAATTATTCTGATATTTTAAGGAAGAATACGTCTAAAAATACAATTTATAGTTTCGTAATTTTACCGATTTGTGCTGCTTGGGCGCATTCTAAGGTCTTTGTATATTCAACCGTTTCAACTTTTACATCTTCATGTAAGATAATATGATCTCCACGAATGACTTTAGCTTTAACACGGTCGACTGCTATACGATCCCCTTCAATAACCTCAGCAGTTATGTATGCAGAATCTGACTGAGAAGTCATGACAGTTATAAATTTAAACTTCTTCTTTTCTCCATCGTGTTTGCGTATGTGAATCACATTGCCCCCAATTTCGCGAACATAACTATCTTGTCGCACATGTACGTCAACAGTATCTGCATTCAACATTCCTTCGACTTTAACTTGACCATCGATTTTAAGTTCATCTACTTCGCAATTACCTTCTGTTTCAAGTACCCCGAGAAGTTTCAATCTTTTACCGTTTAAATGACCTTTGACATCAACAGTTCCTGTCACTTTAAGTAATTCAAATGTTAAATCTTCTTCTACTTCAACTTCACCGATAATAGAAGCTGTTGTTACATGTACATTTTTACGACCAGTGAAATTACCTATCAGTTTGATTTTGTTTACATTGACTTGGTCTGATGCGGTAATTTCACCCGTCATTTTAATGTTATTGACACTGGTTTCAAATGGAAATTGAACTTCTCCCAATAAAGTAATCGCGTCATATTCACTTTCTTCTAATTGCTTCTTACCCATGCCTTTGATGGACTGACTCATGATGTTTACACTTCTTTCTTAAATAGGTTTTGGATGTTAATTGTTTCTAAGACTCTTACGCTATCATCGATTTTAATCGGCGTATTTTGTTCAATCAGCAAATAAAACGTGATTCCGAATTTACGACAGATATATAAATCTGCTTCTTTATCATTTTCACTATATTCTAGTAAAAACGCCTGTAAATCTTGTGCTTCTTCCATTGAGACAATGCTGCGTGTTACCACTTCATCTAAAATAGTACCCACATAAACCGCTTGATCTTGCGGATATTGTTCTAACAAGACTTTACCGACTTCGCGATAAAAGAAACCTGCCCATGATTGAATCAAAGTGTCATTATCTTTGTATTCTATTTCTGGTTCATAACCGTCATCTGCGAACATTTTGACCATATCATCTAAGACATAGTCATGTTTATAACGTTGAATATCTTCGATTCTTTTAATGACTTTGGCTTTAGGTAAGAACGTTTCTTGACCTGTAAAAGTAGATTTACGAATGAACCATTCATCTGGAATTAAGTGTTTACGTTTCCAACGATACAATTGGCCGTAAGTAATGCCACATTCTGTTAATAAGTCTTTTTTGCTGATTAATTGTTCTTTCATAATTATCCTCCTAATCATAATGTAACATAACACTGTTACATGTACGAGTGTTTTCGCTATTTTCCCATAAAAAATAACCTGACCTAGACGGATGCATACGCAAACTGGCTGGATCAGGTTCCTCTTTAGCTATCTATTGTTTCCTTCTACCTTTAAATATCTCGAGTATGATTAATACGATGCATACCACCATAACTATCGTGATGAGTATAGCCACGATATAGTTTAGTCCTATGGTTGATGCGACTATCATTTCAATCAATGCTAACAAGCACATTAACGCAATCAGCAGCGATATTTTCACCAAGTTCATCGTTTCACCCCATCTATTTCTCTTAGGTATTTGCTTCTATTATGCCCGATAACGCGATTATCCTCAAAGCAAAAACTTAAGGTTTGCGTGTTTTGTCAAAAGTTGGGGTAAATTTATACAAAGAAACATAAAACTTTCTTTATGTTGATGGAACGGTTATGATATAAGTATAAAAAGTATACTAGATAAATAGGAGGGATAGTATGACGCTGATTACAGGACATCATCATATCTCAATGTACACAAAAGATGCGCGTGAAAATAAACAATTTTATACAAAGGTCTTAGGTTTACGCTTAATTGAAAAATCTGTGAACCAAGATAATACATCGATGTACCACTTATTCTATGGAGATGAAACAGGTGCACCAGGCACTTTATTAACTTTCTTTGAAATGAAAATGTTAGGCAAACATCATTCAGGTACTAATAGTATTGAACGATTAGTATTACTCGTACCTAATGAAGCAGCATTAGGTTATTTCAAAGAACGTCTGAACGTGAATCAAGTTGAAACAGAAGCTATCACATACCTTAGACAACAAGCATTAGCTTTCGAAGATCCTGATGGCTTAAAACTAATACTTATGGTCAATGGTGACAACGCAGTTCCTAACGCTTGGCATGCGAATCCTTATACAGATGTACCTCAAGAATTTCAAATTTTAGGAATGGGACCTGTAGAATTACATCTCCGTAATTTACAACCTACTATCGACTTTCTAACCAACACATTAGGTTATCACGCACACTTTGGCGATGATAATGTCTATACATTAAATCCTAATGGACGTTATACAGACTTTGTCTTAGTTGAAGAACAAGGTCAAAGTGTAAAACCTGGACGTGGTTATGTACATCATATTGCAGTGAGTGTGCCAACTGATGAAGCTTTAGAAACATTATTAGATAAATTAGAACAATTGCCTGGCAGTACTTCAGGTATTATTGACCGTTATTTCTTTAAATCTATCTACTATCGTAACAACAAAATTTTATATGAATTCGCAACAGAAACACCTGGTTTTACGGTCGACACAGATGTTAAAGATCTAGGCAGCAAACTCGCATTACCTGACTTCTTAGAACACAAACGCGAACAAATCGAAAGCCAATTAGAAGAAATTTAAGTTAGAAAATCTAAATATTTACGACTGAAATCAAGATAAACCTGTATAAAAAAGAAGCGCCGGGATGTCATATCTCAGCGCTTCTTTACACTTACCTCAAACACACTAACCCTTGTCATTACAGGAGTTTTAAGACATACCTAAGACTAACCTTTTAGTAAGACGTCATGATACTCCGGTGTCTCTTCTAATACTTGTTTAGCGAATGGGCAAGTGGCTAAAATTTTAATATCATTTTCTCGTGCATAATTCACACCCGCTTCAACTAACTGCTTCGCAATACCTTGTCCACGTAAACTTTCATCTACACCTGTATGATCGATAATAATTTTATCTTTGCCTGTCGGTACATATGTCATTTCTGCATCTGAATTTTCTTCTGAATCGCCTACATAGAATTTATTGTGTCCGTGTTTAATCTCTGCCATACTATCTCCTCACTTTCAAATAAGTTGGTATAAAAGTTATACCACTAACTTCTCTTTCTAAACACAACGAATGATTTAACAATGACAAATATCTACTTAATCTCTATTCATTTTAATATTGTAACGTTCATTTAATATAAAAAGAGTGGAAAAGCGTAAGGCAATTCTATAAACTTAGAATGAAGATATACACCAAGCACCAAGATAAAACTATAGATATAGGGAGCCAACATCATGTTTCAAGCTATCAAACATATTCTAGCAGTCGTTGTCACTGCATTGCTTGTGACAGCTGTCATTGTCACTGGAATGATTGCTTATGATAAATATAAGCATCACAGCAGCGATCAAGTAGATGCTGCGAAATACTATGAAAATAAAGAAAAACAAAAAGAGAAAAAAACTGAGAAAAAAGAGAAAAAAGAGAAAAAAGAACATAAGCAAGAAGCGCCAGAAGAACCTGTGGTAGAGGAACAAGTACATCATGAGGTCCAACAATCAACTGTACATATCTATCAAGCACCTCAACCTGAAGAAAAACCTGAACCTAAACAAGAAAAAGAAGAAACAAAAGAATATAAACCTGGCGAAGGTGGCGGGTCACATCCAGAATCAAAACCACAACCCCAACAAGCACAATCGAAACCGCAACCAGAGCCACAACCTGTTCAACAACAAAAACCAGCCCAACCTGCGCATCAACCACAAGGGCAAGGACATTAATCTCAATAGAGAGGACTCAAAAGGTTCTCTCTATTTTGTTATCTTTTCAAATCATCTACATTTCACTCTGTTTCTTAATCATATAAGCAGTGCTATACTTTGAACATACAAAGAGAGAGAATAGGCAGGCTACATATATGTTTAAATCCATGATTCAAAACGTACCTGCCGCGATTTGCGGTTTAGCTTTAGGTACATTTACTTTTAGTCACATTTTATTTCAAATCCACTTAGCTTGGCTAGGTTTATTAGCAACTACTCTAGGTAGTATTTGCTTGGTTTTATTTTTTATTAAGTTGATACGCTTTCCGAAAGCATTAGGCTTAGAATTAAAGGACAGTAATACTTTTGCGATTATGCCTGCATTACCTATGGGTTTCATGACATTCGCTTCAATTTTAAAATCACAGTTCCATATAGATAACATAATACTTACAGGTTTCTGGTTAAGCGCTGTATTACTACATATCATCTTAATGATCTGGTTTATCGTTTATTTCATATTAAAACACCGTACGTATCCTAATACGAGTTGGTTTGTGATGTTTGTCGGTATCGGCGTGATTGGTGAGACGGCTTCATCGTTTTACGCTAAAATTGGTATCTTTGCGATAGATTTCAGTTCTATCCTATTCTTGATTCTTTTAGCGTTTATTTTACTTGAAAGAATGTGGCATTATTATCCGAAAGATCAATTACCGATGGCAGTCATTATTAGTGCACCTGCGTCATTATGTTTAAATGCATATCTATCTTATACTGAAAGTTTATCAGTCAGCTATATTCTGTTTTATTTCGTCATTGCGCAATTTCTATTTGTGTTCTCAGTTATCTTCTTGCCTCAAATCATTGAGAAACGATTCAAACCCGCATATGCTGCACTGACTTTCCCATGGGCTGTTACTGCTGCTTCAACGTATCATCTTTATACACAATTAGACCTCCCTGGTATTTCCCAGGAAATGCTTGGAATCCTTGCGATAATTGAAATCATCTTTGCGGGATGTGTCATCGTGTGGGTGTATTTTCGTTATACAAAACACATCTTTAACGCATAAAACAAGCGCGCTAGTCACCAGACTAACGCGCCTCTTTTATACACTCATTATTATTTATTTACCAAAATATCTTTGTCATCTGTATTTTCAATAAATGCTTTTGCGAACCAGCATTGTGCATCAATTTTTAAGTTATTTTCTTTCGCATACTCTAAACCGGCATGGACTAATTGATTACCTACACCTTGTCCACGTAAGCTTGGATCTACACCTGTATGCGTAATCGTCATCACATCGTCGTTCATTGTATAATCCATTTCTGCATCTGGTTTCGTTTCATCACCAACATAAAATCTATTGTTGCCATGTTTAATCTCTGCCATGTATCTCACCTCATTTAAAGTTCTATATATAGTTATTATACCCGTTTATGTGAAAAACAAATGTAACTTAGCTTCCAAGGACTTTGTATATGAGAATTCTTGCTTTATTCACCCTATTTTAGTGCATTCAATATTAAGTTTATAAACAAACTTA
Organism: Staphylococcus sp. HMSC65H10; assembly: GCF_001839185.1. Taxonomy (NCBI): domain Bacteria; kingdom Bacillati; phylum Bacillota; class Bacilli; order Caryophanales; family Staphylococcaceae; genus Staphylococcus; species Staphylococcus sp. HMSC65H10. The sequence continues at coordinate 82,679 of NZ_KV840424.1, forward strand.
TTGCATATTTACAATGATTTGTTAAGCTATTACAGTGGAAAATAATGCTTATCGGTAAAAAAATAGGTCTAATGCATCATTTAGGTTTTAGCTTTTTCCTTTATAATGAGAAATAGATAGAAAGATTGAGGAGTATCATAATATGGATTATAGAGTATTGTTATATTATAAATATGTCACTATAGATGACCCAGAAACGTATGCGGCAGAACACTTAGAGTTCTGTAAAGCACACAATTTAAAAGGCCGTATTTTAGTCTCTACTGAAGGGATTAATGGTACGTTATCAGGAACAAAAGAAGACACAGACGCTTATATTGCACATATGCGTGCAGATGAACGCTTCAAAGATATCACATTCAAGATTGATGAAGCAGAAGGTCATGCATTTAAGAAAATGCATGTACGTCCAAGACATGAAATCGTAGCACTTGATTTAGAACATGATATTGATCCACGTGAGACAACAGGTAAATATTTATCACCTAAAGAATTCAGAGAAGCATTAGATGATGAAGACACTATCGTCTTAGACGCACGTAATGACTATGAGTTTGATTTAGGTCATTTCCGTGGCGCAGTTCGTCCAAACATTACACGCTTCCGTGATTTACCACAATGGATCAGAGACAATAAAGATATGTTCATGGATAAAAAGATTGTCACTTATTGTACAGGCGGTATCCGTTGTGAAAAATTCTCAGGCTTCTTACTTAAAGAAGGCTTTGAAGATGTTGCACAATTAGAAGGCGGTATCGCAACGTACGGTAAAGACCCTGAAACACAAGGTGAATTATGGGACGGTAAAATGTACGTCTTCGATGAACGTATCAGTGTAGATGTTAACCAAGTAGAAAAAACAGTGGTTGGTAAAGAATGGTTCGATGGTACACCATGCGAACGTTATATCAACTGCAGCAACCCTGAATGTAATAAACAAATCTTAGTATCAGAAGAAAACGAACACCGTTATTTAGGTGCTTGCTGTAAAGAATGTGCAGAGCACGAACGTAATCGCTATGTAGCGAAACACAATCTCAGTGATGAGGAAAAAGAACGCCGTTTAGAAAACTTTAAAGAAACTGTCCACCAATAATTATTCAAAACACGATGGGTATTCAGTACCCATCTTTTTTTATGTCTATATTTAAATTGTGTCATAATATAGATGAAAATAAAAAGCACCGTGCTGGTACACGATGCTTTAGAGCTCATTTCAAAGGCGGAGACACATTGAAGGTTAAAAAATAAATACTAGAATTGAGAACTACAAACCACAGAACGCAATCATTATACTTATAGCTTCAAATACACTCATGGGCATATCCTTTCTAAATTCAGTACAATAAAAAAACCCGCACGTGCTTTAACGTACGGGTTGAACTAATCTATTTAAGACACCTTGTTAGACTGCCGCATCTCGCTGTGACACGACTGGATGATCTAACTCAAATTTCACACCTGCTGTCACTTTCTTGTATTGATAAATGAAATAAGCAATCCAAATTAATGTTAAGACAGCACCTAAATAATAGCTAAGTGTTAAATTTAAACCGAAACCAATTTTCTGACTTAAGATATAGACAAAGATATTCCACGTCATGAATGTCGCAGGTACAGCTGCTACCCAGAAGTTCTTCTTAGCTAGCAACAGATACATTGCGCCGACCCATAATGCGACCACTGCTGTTGTTTGGTTTGCCCATGAGAAGTAGCGCCATAGAATTGTGAAATCAATTTGTGTTAAGCCGAAACTGATAATAAACAGCGGTGCTGCAACGATAATACGTTTAACTAGAGAACGTTGATTGACATTCAAGTAATCCGCAATAATCATACGTGCACTTCTAAATGATGTATCACCACTTGTGATAGGTAAGACAATCACACCTAACACCGCAATTGTACCTAAAACAGAACCAAGCAATAAGTGAGATGCCTCACTCACAACAAGTGCTGCTTCCCCTTTCGCAAGCACTCCTTGCAAGCCTTGATAACCATTAAATAAACTCATACCTGCTGCTGCCCAGATCATCGCGATAACTCCTTCTGCAACCATCATGCCATAGAAGATAAAGCGGCCATTCTTTTCATTGTTCGCAGTACGTGAAATAATCGGTGTTTGTGTCGCATGGAAACCTGATAATGCACCACATGTAATCGTAAAGAATAACAGCGGGAAAATCGGTGCGCCATCAGGGTGCATATTTTTTAAACTTAACTCTGGAATCGGTGCGCCTGTTTGAATTAAACGAAAGCCCATTGCGACCGCACTGATTAACAATAACGCTCCAAAGACTGGATAAACACGTCCAATAATTTTATCAATCGGCAAAATCGTTGAAAGAATGTAGTAAACAAAAATAACGAAGATAATAATACCTAACGCAATACGACCGTCCATCATGTTATGAAGCAATAATGCTGGACTTGTCACGAATACTGTTCCCGTAAGCAGCAACAATAAAATCGAGAAGATATTAACGAAATGCTTCATGACCTTCCCTAAGAATTTACTCGCAAGTTCAGGCAGATGTGCCCCTTTGTTTCGAATAGAAATCATACCTGTTAAATAATCATGAACGGCTCCTGCGAAAATACATCCTAAAACAATCCATAAAAATGCGACCGGTCCATATAATGCCCCCATAATTGGTCCGAAGATTGGACCTACTCCAGCAATATTCAGTAATTGAATTAACGAGTTAGACGATGTCTTCATCGGCACAAAATCTACATTATCTCTTTGATGATGTGCTGGTGTCGGTCTTCCTGTTTTCGGTCCAAACATCTTATCAATGTACTTACCATAAGTGAAATAACCAATAACTAGTAAAATGATTGAAACAATAAACGTAATCATTTCACAATCCCCCTTTTTCTATCTCTCTCCCTGTAGTTCAGATGTGACAACTTTATGAAAGCGTTTTCTTAATTGAACCACATTTCTTTATTTGTCACAAGATTGTGAAATGTTTAGCTAGAAATAGTTGTTATACACTGTTTATTATTGTGTTTATAATAAATTTATGTTATAAAATAATCGTGCTCGTACACGACTCTTTGAGACCGTTTCAAAGACGGTGACACATTGAAGGTTAAAAAATAAACCATCTGACTTGTCAAAGTTTGTAGATGGTTTATTTTTTTCTATTAGAAATGTACAAAAAGATAAATACTAGAATTGTGAACTGCAAATCACAGAACGCAATCATTATACTTATAGCTTCAAATACACTCATAAAGCATTTCCTTTCTAAATTCAGTAACTCATAAACTATTCTAGTTGTACTTCTTATGCGTGTTGTGCGATAATATAAATGTAATAAAAAAGAGCCGTGCTTGTACACGACTCTTTGAGACCGTTAAAAAGACGGTGACATAGAAAATTTTTAAAATAAGCCATTTCCTTAGTCAAAGTAGAAAGATGGCTTATTTTTTATCTCTTTTTTCAACAAGTTTCGTAATAGTAGAGACTAGATTTAGTATAAATTCACCAAATGCCAGTAGCAATACTATGACTTCAAATGTTGTCATTTAAGGCATTTCCTTTCTAAATTCAGCGATACTATAGGCATCACCTCCTTTAAATTAGATTTGCCACCATCTATTCAACTTTCTCATGCATTTATTATATTATGATTCTATTTACTTTACATTATGACATAATAAAATTCTTTATTTTTATAACCAAATTGCAAGTACACTTACATGTAAATGTACTTGCAATTTTTACAAATATTTTTATGAAGATGACAGTATGTGTCTAAGTTAAATATCTGAGTATGTGATTGTATTCATAAATCAAATACGACGCTATTTATACGTTTAGATAAAGAAAGGTATGCATAACATATGATTTATACATTGAGCGTTATCCTTATTCCCATAGTTGTCTTAAGCTTCATTATTTACTGTACAGTTAAGCGAAAGCCTTTGTATTATGTCATCATTGCGATGATTCTACTTCAAATCGTTAAGATACTAGATAGTATTTTTATTGAACATAAGTCTGTCCTTCAGGCATTACTTCATCCTTTTGATATTTTATTATGGGTGATATTAATTGCTTATGGGATCAGTCACTATCGGAATAAACACAAAGCATAAAGCGCCTCGTGATGTCGCGAAACGTTTTATGCTTTGTCTTTTTTACTTAATTTCTCACTTACCGCAATTACCAGAACCAGTATTATAATGATTAATGCTGCGAAACCTTCAATCTTTTCACTTAAAATAGGTTGGTAAACAAACTTGGTAATAAATAGTGTTAAATAACTAATTGAAAAAATAAAAGCGATGATTTTTAACGTTTTAATCATAGCTGTCCTTCTCTCTTTCTCTAAGCTTTTTTGTCTGATTAAGTATGCTTTCCTAACTGATTAGATGCATTCACTTTTTATTGGAATATGTAATAGTTATTTAAATTATACAATAATAATGGCCGCTTCACACACCCATCGTGCGAAGCGGCTATCACTTTATCTCTAAATTTTAATCTTCTTTATGTTGGTTCTCTTGTTCTTCTTGTCGCGCTTGTTCTTGCGCTTCTTGTTCTTTTTGAATTTCTTTCTCACGTTTCTCTAGTGGTATAGAGAAGTCTTTTTCATCATCAATATATGACATCTGGAAGTGTTTTGTCGGTTCTCGACGTAAGGCACCCATAATCGCAAAGATCATCAACACTAGGATGATAGAGAATGGTAAGCCTGTCACAAGTGAAGCAGTTTGTAAACTTGTTAAACCACCTGCGATAGTCATTGTGACTGAAATCGCACCGATTAATAAGCCCCAAATAACTTTATCTTTTACGTTAGGGTTATCAACCCCGCCTGTCGCCATACTTGCGACAATGTGTGTTGTAGAGTCAGCACTTGTCACAATAAAGATAAAGATTAAGGCAATGGCTAGAATACTTGTGATATCTGAAATTGGGAATTGTTTCAACAACTCGAATAATGCGACTGAATAATCTTTATCTACAATTTTCTCGATACCTGTATTTTGTGTTAATGCAATTTTTAATGCCGTACCACCAAATCCAGCAATCCAAGTGAATGAAATTAATGGTGGAATGATTAATACACCAATGACGAATTCACGAATTGTACGTCCACGTGATACACGGGCAACGAAACCACCGATAAATGGTGACCAAGCAATGACCCATGCCCAGTAGAAGACTGTCCATTGTTGAACCCAACTGTTATCACCTGTGTATGGATTGATACGTAAACTATATTGAATAAAGTGTGTTAAGTAATCTGAAATCGCAAGTGTATAAGATTCTAACACGAATTTTAAATCACCAAAGATTAAGATGAATATCAATAAGATTGCCCCAAGTCCGATATTGATATTACTCAACCATTTAACACCTCGGTTTAAACCTGTAAGTGCTGATCCTAAGAAGATACATACCATAATGACTGTAATCGCAACTTTAGTCACATTCGTATTCGGTACATCAAAGACATGATTTAATCCACCACTGATTTGCATAATACCTAAACCGATAGATGTCGCAATCCCCATAACTGTCGCGATAATTGCGAGAATATCGATCAAGTTACGTAAAGGTCTTGGATAAGCCTCGCCAAAGACCGGTTCCATAGCTGTAGAAATTAATCCGTTACGTTTCTTACGGAATTGGAAGTACGCTACTGTTAAACCTGCCATTGCGAAGATAGACCATTGTGAGATACCCCAGTGGAAGAAGGTATAACCCATAGCTAAACGTGCAGATTCTGCAGATTGATCTTTAACACCTGGGAATGGTGCGTGTAAGAAGTGTGTCAGCGGTTCTGCTACACCCCAGAAGACAATCCCAACACCAAGTCCTGCTGAGAATAACATCCCAATCCAAGACATGAATGAGAATTCTGGTTCAGAGTCATCTGCGCCGAGTTTGAAGCGGCCGTATCGTGAAACGGCTAAAGCGATTAAGAAAATATCCAGTACGACAATAATGACTAAGAAGAGCCATCCAAATGCCCCTGCGATGACATCATACGTACTCTGCGCATATTTTCCGAATAGTTTCGGGAAAATGCCCGCAACTAATGTCGCCAGCAGGATAATCCCTACCGAAGTGAAATAAACTATATTTCTATGTTTTTCTTTCCTGGTTTTCATGTGAAATTAATAATCCCCTTCCCGCTTGTTTCATATAAGCGTTTGTTTCATTAAACCATAAACAGAACATAATCACAATTCATCATTAAAAACATTTACATCATTATTTAATTTTTATTACGAAACATTTTGAGAATTTAATATCAGCCTTACAGACACTTAAAGATGATAACCTCAAGTTTTCATTTATTTTCACAGATTCCAATATATATTTTATAATTTATACCCTTAGTTATTTATATAATAATTACATCTAACAATCATTGTTAAATTTTGAAAATTGTGATAAATTATCGTAAAATTGAATATTTTAAACAAAGGGGGATTTTTATGCGAAGATTGGGGTACTTCGTGTTAGCCATGACAGTTATTTTAGCGAGCTGCGGTAAATCTGATGATAAGAAAACCGCAAAATCCAATACGTTTCCTGATGAAACTGTTGAGATTATAGCACCCGCTTCACCAGGCGGTGGCTGGGACACCACTGCACGCGCAATTCAGAAAGTCATGTTAGATGAAAAGCTGACAAATCAAAACATTACAGTTGTGAATAAGCCTGGAGGCGGCGGTGAAGTCGGTTGGCAATACTTAAAATCACGTTCGCCAAATACGATCGCCATTAACTCAAGTCTATTACTGTCTAATAAAGAATTAGGGTTAAGTGACCTTGGAGATGATGACTTCACTCCTATTGCGATTCTGGCAACTGAATAGATTAGTTTAACCGCATCAAATAAATCTAATTTGAACTCTGGTAAAGAAGTGATGAAAAAGCTCAAGAAAGATCCGAAATCACTGACAATCGGTGTCGCACCTGGTTTAGGAAATAACGACCACCTTGCATTCGTACAAGCAGCGAAACAATATGGTGTAGATGTCGATAAACTTGATTTCTTAGTGTATAAGAGTGGCGGAGATTTACAAACTGCCCTACTTGGCGGTCATGTAGATGTCGCTTCTACAGCAGTATCAGAAGTTAAAGAGCAACATCAAGTACATAAACTGAAAATGTTGGCAGTGTCATCTGATGAACGACTTGAAGGCATTAAAGATGTGCCGACTTGGCAAGAACAAGGTGTCGATATGGTGTTCCCTCATTGGCGCGGTGTCATGGGGACGAAAGATATGACAAAAGAAGAACGTGCTTATTGGGATAAGACCATGCGTAAAGTCGTACATTCTAAACAATGGCAAGAATTACGTAAAAACAATGATTGGGATAACTTCTACAAAGATAGTGCTGAATCTGAAAAATTCTTAAAAGAGCAACGAAAAAAATATGATCAGCTGATTAAAGATGCTGGTTTCTAAGGGGGAATTGTATGGCTCATTTAATGCCGCCTTTTACTTACGTTATTAGGCATCATCTATTTAGTTTTAACGCTGAATGTACAACGTTCACGCATTGGTGATCCAAACAGTCCAATGTACTTTCCACTGCTCATTTCAGTGTTATTGATTGTGATGAGTGTGATTTATTTCTTCCAAGAATATAAAAAAAGACATGAGCATTTTGAAATTCTAGACTTGTTACTTCAAAAGAAAACCTTAATACGCTTAGGCGCAACAGTAGCAATGATTATTATTTACGCATTGATTTTTGAACGCTTAGGTTTCTTGATTTCAACAATCCTCTTCTTAGGAGGCGTCTTGTTTTTAATCAATGGGGTGAAACACTGGCTTCAAAATATCATTGTGGCGCTCGTATTTTCAGGGATTACATGGTATACCTTCTCTCAATTATTAGATGTGAGTTTACCATAAGACAAGGGGGAGCAATATGGGAGATATCAATACGTTCTTAGAAGGTCTCACAACTGCCTTTCATCCTATGAATTTATTATGGGTGTTAATCGGCGGATTTTTAGGGACAATTGTAGGCATGCTGCCGGGGTTAGGTCCAGCGACCGCAGTTGCAGTGTTAATTCCTGTGACATTCGGTATGGAACCTGTCAGTGCCTTGATTTTAATGATTGCGATTTATTATGGCGCGATGTATGGGGGATCGCGTAGTTCTATTTTACTGAATACACCAGGTGATGGTTCTGCGATTGCGGCTACTTTCGATGGATATCCTATGACTAAAAATGGGGAAGCGGGCAAAGCTTTAACGATTTCCGCAGTCGCTTCACTCATCGGCGGTATTGTGGCAGTTGTCGGGTTTATTGTACTTGCCAAACCGCTATCAGATTTCTCACTTCAATTCGGACCACGTGAATACTTTGTATTATTCTTATTTACATTATCGACGATTGTCTCATTATCTATCGGTAAAATGGTCAAAGGTTTTATCGCTACTGCGATTGGACTCATGGTCAGTACAGTCGGCGTCGATTTACAAACAAGCGTTTACCGCTTCACCTTCGATATTCCACACCTAAGTGAAGGGATTAACTTCTTAGTTGTGATTATCGGTGTCTATGCGGTGGCTGAAGTCCTGTATAACTATATGCATCTAGAAGCATTGAAGCCGCCTGATGCGAAATTAGGATCAATGAAGTTGACGAAGACGGATTGGAAGCGGACATGGTGGACTATGTTAAGACAAAGTCCAATTGGATTCGTCATTGGTGTCTTACCAGGTGCTGGTGGTTCTATCGCTTCTATGTTGAGTTACTCTACTGAGCGGCAAGTGAACAAGAATGGTAAAGACTTTGGTAAAGGTGCGATTGAAGGGGTTGCGGCACCTGAGGCGTCTAACAACGCTGCTTCAGTTGGTGCACTGATTCCATTACTTACAATGGGCGTACCTGGTTCAGGAACAACCGCTGTTATTTTAGGTGCAGTTATTATGTTAGGTTTACAACCTGGTCCATTACTCTTTGAAAATGAACCAGAAACCATTTGGACACTGATTAACAGTATGTTTATCGGTAATATTTTCTTAGTGATTATCAACATCGCACTCATAGGTGTGTTACTTAAGATTTTACGTACACCGCCTAAAGTACTTTATCCAATTATTTTAGTGTTAGCTTACTTAGGTACATACACTTTAGGTTATAGTGTTGTAGATTTCTATATTTTATTAATCTTTGGTTTATTAGGTTTAGGTTTAAAACTTTTAGACTTCCCGATGGCTCCGCTCATCTTGGCAGCTATTGTCGGATCAGATATGGAACAGAACTTCCGTAAGAGCTTAATTACCAGCAATAATAATGTTTTCGATATTTTCTTCGGATCACCGATCAGTATTGTGTTGACGATTATGACAATACTTTCATTAACGTATCCACTGATAATGAAGATGGTGAAGAAGCGGAAGAAAGCAGAGTAAATGAAAGGCAATGATTTAACATTTTGAAAAATATCGTATAAAGCAGACAATTAAAAAGTGAAAACTTTATACGGTATTTTTTATGTTATCAGTTTTTATTCTTTATCATATTTCTTTGCGTTATATTGCTTATATTTATCGCCATCATTTTTATCTAATACCTTTATCAATGCAGGTCTATAAAGCTTATGACTATATCGCTCTAAACCAAATTTAGTTATACCATCAATGAACTCTCCAACAGTTACATCTAAATTGATTTTTGATCTTACAACTATATTTTTGTCGCAGCTTGGTTGATCGTATTGATTTTTATATATTTTGGCACTCTTATCAAATTTTCTATATTTATCAACTAAATCTTGATTAATTTTCATAATTTCTTGTATATCTTTATTAGATTCGTCTATATGATGACTCATCATTAAGACCAAGTTTTGTAGATGCATATCATACGCATTATAATCATCTGCAACCTCACTTAATATTTCATTAGTCGTTTGTCTATTTAAATTCGACATATCAAATGTAAGTTGGTTATTTCTTATTTTGGCTACTTGAAACACCAAAATATCTAGCATACTGACTAAATCATTTCTATAAGCCACTTCTTGTTCTCGCTTTTGTTTTTCAAACTGCAAATTAATACCATAAATTGTAATGACACATGTTGTAATAGCCCCGATGATTGCTGAAATAATTTCTACCATTTATACCATCTCCTAAACACTAATCTTCTTTTTTAGTATTACACAATATCAAACGTTTTGATATATTATTTACAAAAAACAAGAAATAATGTTTCAGTTTAAAAATTTAGCATTTCTATTAAAGGTTCACCCCCCTATAATATAATGATTTCTAATAAAGTAGCTGGCTCTCTCTGCTAACTCACAACAATTCTTACTACTCCTTCTATCTTCTTATGTTAAAAAGTTGATATTTACATTATATATATTTATGTTAATTTTTATTTAATTAATAGTAAATTTATATATTTTTATTATTTAAGTGGTATTATTGGAATGGGATGTTAGGGATGTTTGCTAATAAACGGAGGCCTAACCATGAATTTTAAAAAAGTTGCTTTCTCACTTTCTGCTTTAACTGTATTATTCAGTGTAACAAGTCAAACTTATGTAGATGCTGTTGAACAAATATCTAGTGAAAACGAATCCTCAAGCCTTTATACTAATGAAGAATTAGATATGGAAGGTTTAACTAGGACATTATCTGCTATTGAACACATGCCAGACTCTGTTATTAATGAAGGTAAACCCGCAATTGAAAACTACTTAAACGAACAAGGGGTAGGTGTTCAAACTTACGGAGCAAGTGTCAGTAATTATGCAGCTTGTACAGGAGCAATAGGATATGCGCTTGTCACTAATTTTACACCTGCTAAAATCGCAAAAGTAAAGTCTGCTTTAAAAGCTGCCGGGGGCACATTAACGTTTGTTAAGAAGATGTCTGGAGCATATAAACAGTTAAGAAAACTTGGTCATAGTAAACAAAGCGCTGTTAAGAACGCCGCAGCACAAGCTGCAAAAGCGGCTGGACCAGATGTTAAAGAAGCTTTATTAGATTTCTTCGGTATCGCAACAATTGTAGGCGCCTGTGCACCTATCTTTGAAAAATAAAACTACTGAGGTGAATACCACTTGAATACCAAAAAGAAAGAAACACTTTATCTCATAGGATTCGTTATAATTTTGATTGTTTTATTCTTGCCTATCAGCGCATTCATAAAAGCTGTTGTAACTATAGTATTATTAGTGTTGGCAGTAATATTAAGGTTTTTTGTGAAGAATAATGATGAAGACAGATAGTTATAAAAATAGCCTCGTCCGCTTTTTTGGACGAGGCTATTTGATCTTTATATTAGTCTAAGAAACCGTTAGGATAAACCATCACTTTTAATGAACCTTGTTTGTTGTTGAGTGCTCTTTCTAATGCTGCTTTTGTATCTTTAAGTTCATATGAATCTGTGAACATTGAGTCTAAATCTGCGTCTGTATTGTTTAACATTTCAATACCCATTGGATAAGTGTTTGCGTAACGGAAGACACCATAAATATTTAATTCACGGTTACCAATGAATGGAATGTTTAAGGCAATTTCCTCTTGTTGTGGTAGGCCAACGATAGATAAGCTGCCGCCTACTGCTAGAGATTGTACAGCTGATTGTAGTGCTGCTGGATGACCTGCTGTTTCAAAGGCATAGTCTGCACCTTTACCGTTTGTAATTTCTTGGATACGTTCTACTGGATCTTCTTTAGAGATATTAATTGTTTCAGTCGCACCAAGTTTTAACGCTTCTTCTAAACAAATATCTGCTAAGTCAGTCACGATGATACGTGTCGCACCAAATGCTTTAGCTGCCACAACCGCCATTAAACCAACTGGGCCCATACCTGTAATTACGACTGTTGAACCTGGTTGAACACCTGCACGTTTACAAGCTTGAATACCTACTGAGAATGGTTCGTTTAATGATGCTTGTTCATAAGATAATGAATCTGGAATTGGGAATAAGAAGTCTTCTGGATGTGCAATGTACTGTGCGAATGCACCATCAATCGGTGGTGTTGCTAGAAACTCAACATCTTGACATAAGTTGTATTGCCCTTTTTGACATTGTTCACATTTACCACAAGGTACACCTGGTTCTACCGCGGCTCTGTCACCTACTGAAAACTTCGTCACATCTTCACCAACTGCCGCAACCATACCGGCACATTCGTGACCTAAGATTAATGGTTCTTTGACAATGAAATCACCGATTTTACCATGTTCATAGTAATGGACGTCAGAACCGCAAACACCCACTGCCATCATTTTAACTAAGACTTCCTTCGGTCCTAATTTAGGTACATCGACTTCTTTAATTTCAATATCGAATGGTTTATTTAATAAAGCTATCTGCATTGTTTCAGGAATATTATTTGTCATCTGTATAACCCCCGTGATTTTGTTGAATTGATAACAGATCCGCTGTCATCTGTTTCGTATTTCGATAAACGTCTTGATACACTTTGAAGTAACGTTCATAAATTTTATGTTTTTGTGTATTTGGTTTGAATGTCGTGTCGTACTGAATAAAAGTTTCAACACAGTCTTTTAATGAATCGAACCAACCGACTCCATATGCAGCTAGAATTGCTGCGCCCATACTTGGTCCTTCTTCGTGTTTTAATTTCTTAACTTCTAAGTTGAAGACATCTGCTTGAAGTTGTAACCAGAAATCACTTTTAGCGCCGCCGCCAATTGAAGTGATGGTGTGGATCGCTGGATAAAACTGTCTGATATAATCTAATGATTCATAAAGCGAATACGTGATGCCTTCAATCACTGCACGTGAGAAATCTGCACGTGTTTGTTTACCACTGATACCGATAAAGCTGCCTCTAATTTTTGCATCGCCATGCGGTGTACGTTCTCCCATTAAGTAAGGCGTGAATACTAAACCATTCGCACCTGGTGATGAGCTTTCCGCATCTTTTGTAATGTCCTCAAAACTTTGTTCTGCATAGAAATTACGTTTATACCAGTCTAAACTGAAGCCTGCAGCAAGCGTAACCCCCATCGCATAAGAGATATCCGGTGTGACATGTTTAAAATAATGAATATTATTTTGATAATCACTATAGTCTTTCTGACAAACAAGTACTACACCAGACGTACCGATACTGCACATCGCATCTCCTTCACCGATAATACCGGCACCGAGTGCACCACATGCATTGTCAGCGCCACCCGCAATCACTTTTGTTGAAGTTGGTAAGTTTAATTCTTGCGCTACTGTTTCAGTTACTTCACCCACTACATCTGTTGAATTAACGAGTTCTGGAAGTAAATGTTTAATCTCATAGTACGTGCTTGTTTCTTTATCCCACGCTTCACTTTCACTGTTGTAAAGCAGTGTACCGGATGCATCAGATTTCTCCATTTGAACCTTGCCAGTTAATGCATATCTGACATAATCCTTTGGAAGAATGAATGTTTCAGCTTTCTCAAAGTGTTGTGGTTCATGTGCTTTCACCCATAATAATTTTGGTAACGTAAAGCCTTCTAAAATGGGATTGCCCAGTAATTTATCTCCGAACTGTGCTTTAATTTCATCACATTGTTCAGTGTTTCTGGTATCGTTCCATAAGATAGCTGGGCGAATAGGATAATTATCTTTATCTAATAACACTAAGCCATGCATTTGGCCCGAGAAAGACATACCTTCTATTTGGTACTGACTGTCGTCTAACTGATCTGTCAGTGTTTGAATTGCTTGTTTTGTTGCTTGTACCCATTCATCTGGGTTTTGTTCACTATAACCATTTTGCGGTTGTGAAATACTGATAGGTTCACTGCTTGATGTCACAATCGAACCTTGTTGGTCAACCGCAATCACTTTAACTGAGCTTGTTCCTAAATCTATACCTAAAACAAGTGGTTTCAATATGTTTCATCTACCTTTTTAAATATTTACATTTTCAGCTTGAATCACTTTGCGCGGTTTTTCTTTTAATCCTGGTTGATGTACTTTGATGAAGTACGTCAATACAGCACCAAAGAAGTATAATAATGCGAATGCCCATACTACACCGATTTCATTGAAGACTGGTAATAATACTGTCGCAATCACAGATGGTAAGAAGTTACTTAAACCAGCTGCTAAGTTATGTGAAGATAATGTTGCACCGATATGATTTGGTTCTAACGCTGTGAAAATCGCGAAAATCGGAACGAATGCTGATTGTGTAATACCAAATAATACAGCACATAATACGCCGATCAAGAATACGTCTCCGCTAATCATCGGTAAGTAATAGAATGTCAGTGTTGTGATACCGTAACCGACACAACCGAACCACATGACTTGGCGTTTCCAACCGATTTTGTCTGCAGTAATACCCCAGAATACGTCACCAACAATACAAGTGACGTGCATTGTACCCCAGATCCATAACCATTGTTGCATCGTAAAGCCGATTTCATCTGTAAATAAAACTGGGAAGATAATCACTAATCCAAAGAGTGATAGTTGGTTAATAATTCTTACAATGAATACTTTAATAATTTCAGGGTTCTTATAAACCACACCGATATCTTTAAGCACCTTCTTATAACGATCACTTACTGCTAAATCTGCGTTAGGTTTCACATTGTCTTTATCTACTGCGATATAAGCAATAATACCGCCAATCATAATCCATACGATAGATAGCCATAGTGTTCCCATGAAGCCCATATATGGAATTGTGAAACTTGGTAAGTATGAACCTACGACACCCATACCTACTGAGAACATCGCCCAGAACCAACCGATTGCTGTCGCAAGACGTGCTTTATTTGTAATGTATGTCACCCATACTAAGAAACCGTATAAGAATAATGGATATGCGATACCTCTGATACCGTACATCAATAACATCATGTTGTAATTTTCAACTTGCAAACCAAACGTCAAGAAAAGTACATGGAAGACAATCCATAATACAACACCGCTTGTCATTACTTTTCTTGGTCCATATACGTCAGATAAGACTGCCGCTAACCATGAACCCACTACTACCATCACACCATATACCGCAAAGACTAATGATGCTTGGCTTTTGCTGAATCCAATATCTACGATGTATTTAGACAAGAAGGCTTGTTCAATACCGTCTCCTGTCATAAAAATAAAGATTGCGATAATACCTAAGAATACAACTGTTGGTATTCCCATCCATAACTTTCTATTTTTCTCTATCGTCATTATAGATTTCCCCCTCATTTATAACTAACTTAAACGTTTAAGTTTGACGTTAAGAAAAAAGAACGAACTAGCGTTCATTTTTCTTAGCGCACGATGCTCTTATGGCTAAATGCGTCGATAACTCTACCGAAGTTGCAGGTTCATCGTTGTTCATTTCAATGATTAATTGTGCTGCACATTCACCGAGTTTACTTGCTGGTTGTTCTACGACTGTAATTGCCGGTGAATATATTTCGTTCCAATGACTATTATCAAAACCGATAAATGAAATGTCTTTGCCGATTTGAATATCCAGTTCTTTAAAGGCTTGTAACGCACCGATCATCAATAAATAGTTCGTTGCGATTAACGCACTTGGTGCATCTTTTGAAGTCAGCCATTGCTTAGTCGCAAGATACCCGCTTCTTATCTGAGCCTCAGTCCCCAATTTATCATCACTGAAACTCATTAAACACGCATCAACTGTTAACTGGTTATCCATTAACGCTTGTTCATATCCTGCTTGTCTATGGGTAGTTGTACTGATCTTAGGATTTGCCAATAAAATCGCAATAGACGTGTGGCCTAACTCCAATAAGTGTTTAGTTGCTTGGTAACCCGCTGCTTGGTTATTCACTGTGACACTTGGCACATCACTTGTTTCTATCGTTCTGTCTACTGTCACAATCGGTGTCTTTTTCCATTCATCTTTTAATGTCAGGTGCGACGAAACAGGTGCTAACACAATCGCATTGACACGTTGTTTCACAAATAAATCTATCAATTCATTTTGTCGTTGTTCACTTTCTTCTGACGAAATCACAATCACTTGCAAGTTGTGTTCTAAACACACTGTAGTTAAACCGTTCAAAATATCCGTAAAGAATGGGTTTTGGTCAGGGACAATAAAGGCAACTAAGTTACTCTGGCCGCTTTTTAACTGACGGGCATACGTATTTGGTTGATAACCCAGCGACTCAACAGCTGCTTCTACTTTCGCTTTCGTTTTTTCGCTGACTTGTCCTTTTTTACCATTCATCACATTTGAAACGGTCGCTACAGAAACACCTGCTGCTTTTGCGACGTCGTGAAGTGTTGGATTATTGTTCATATTGATTACTTCCTTAAACGTTTAAGTTAAAACTGATTATTATTTTAATGTATCCTAGTATAAATGTAAAGGCTTACATTTATAAAATACAATAAACCCGGCTCCTATGACTACTTAGGAACCGGGTACTGTGATGATTGTTGATGAATCATCTTATATTCACTAGGGGGTTGGGGTTTTATTGGATTATTTTTTAACTAAAGGAATGGATTTTTCCTTTTTTAATGGCAGTCAGAACGTTGATGTCTTCATCTACTAAAATGAGGTCTGCATCTTTGCCTGGTTTGATACTGCCTTTTTGACTATCTATTTTGAGTGCTTTCGCTTGGTTCAAACTCGTTGTTCTCCATGCGTTTTCTAAAGTGTCACCTGTAAAATCAAGTAAGTTTTTTAGTCCTTGATTCATTCTTAATATACTACCCGCAAGAGAACCTGTTTTTAATCTTGCTTCTTTTCCTTTCACTACGACAGTTTGGCCGCCAAGGTCGTATTCGCCTTCTGACATACCTTTCGCGCGCATCGCATCTGTAATCACATAAAAGTGTTCATTGCCTTTCATTTTATAGGCAATTTTAATAGATGCCGGATGAGAGTGTACACCGTCTACAATCAATTCTGTACTTAAATCATCATTCGTCCAGGCAGCACCGAAATCACCAGGGGCACGGTGTAAGAATGGTGTACCTGCATTGTATAGATGAGTAATGTGTTTTGCGCCTTTGGCTACAGCGGCATTGACTTGGTCGAAGTCTGCTGTCGTATGGCCGATAGAGAAGATAATCTCATCTTTAAAAGCTTCTAACATAACATCAGCACCTTCCACTTCGGGAGCGAAAGTAAGAATTTTGATATTATGATCTGCTGTTTCTTGGAAATGTTTCAGTTTCTCAACCCTTGGTTGTTGCACGTAGGCTGGGTTTTGTGCACCGACTTTATGTTCTGAAATAAACGGTCCTTCTAAATGGATACCGACAATTTCCGCAGCATTATAGCTGTTTTGTGTTGCTTTATACGCAACAATTGATTCTAACGCTTTATTAATATTTTCTTCAGATTGTGTCATTGTTGTCGCTAAGAAAGAAGTGGTCCCTTCGCTTAGTAAATTCTCAGCTAAGTGTTGTAACCCTTCAACAGATGCATCCATCGCATCATTGCCATATCCACCGTGGATATGAATATCTATAAATCCTGGAAGTAAAATTTTACCTTCCGCATCATGTTGAGTAAGCGGGCCTGTATACACACCACTTTCGACTGCTTCAATTTTACCGTCTTTAATATGGACATATCCTGATTCAATCACTTGATCTTCACTGTAAATCTTAGCGTTGCTAATTACATATTCTGACATGTTTCTACCTTCTTATTCGTAATCTATAATAATAAATCGTTTACTTTCACAATATACTCTTTCGTTTTTCCAACGATATCTTGTGCTTCTCCTAAGAGTTCACCATTTACATATGCGACAATCATCGGCAAGTTCATACCAGCGTATAAATCAAACTGCTGACCTTGCATTAATAATTTAGCCGCAACATTGGCAGGTGTCCCGCCCATTAAATCCGCAAAGACTGTAAAGCTGTCTTCTTTGGCCATTTCCGCAAGTAATTTCGCTTGGAAGTCTTCTGCGCTTTCTTCTGGTAATAACGGTACAGGGACGATATCAGGTTGTTCACCTAAAATCATTTCTGCACTCTCTTTTAAACCTTCACAAAATGCGCCATGACTGATTAATATTAATTTTTTCATCTCTTTGTTTCCACCTTTGAATTAAGCTTTACCGATAATGCCTAATGCAGATAAGATAATTGATACAACTAATACGATAAAGATTGTCACTTTGCTTGATATATGAGAATTATTTAACCTTATAAATGAGAAAAAAGCAACGCACTTTAAATAAGATACGTTGCTTTTTCGATTGATGAACACCTATAATTAAACTATTCATCTATTATTTATAATTTTTTGTATATACAATATTTCTAGTTTGTTAAAGAGAATTAAGAAAATAAATCTCGAAAATAATAGAGGGAAAATCAGTTTTTG
Organism: Staphylococcus sp. HMSC65H10; assembly: GCF_001839185.1. NCBI lineage: Bacteria > Bacillati > Bacillota > Bacilli > Caryophanales > Staphylococcaceae > Staphylococcus > Staphylococcus sp. HMSC65H10. The sequence continues at coordinate 100,988 of NZ_KV840424.1, forward strand.
ATATCAAAATTATACATGTCAACGATAATACAAAATATAATACAAAATATAAGATGTTATCAGTATTTATTATGCATTTAGAATATTAAAATTCCTTCATTACACTCTTGGCGGTTTCACTTATCAACTTATCATTTGGCTTATCACTTTTATTGTCTTTATTCGTAAAAATGACTAAAACAATAGGTTCAGATTGGCCCTTAGGATAAACAAAAGCAACATCATTTCTAGAAGCATATGTTATTGCTTGACCACTTTTATCAGCAACCTTATAGTCTTTTGGAACACCGTCTTTAATTAAAGTATCTCCGCTTTTATTATTTAACATTAAATCAAGTAAGAATTTTTTGTTTTCTTTGCTTAATTTTCCATTTGCGATAAGTTTATTTAAAGTCTTACCGAAAGCAGCAGGTGTTGAAGTATCTTTTTTGCTCTTTGGTGAATAGTAATTTAATTCTATCTCATATCTAACTGGATTTGTTACTTTATCTCCTAGTTCTTTTAGACGTTGTTTAACTTTTTTGATTCCACCGATTTCTTTTATAATTTTATTGTTTGCTGTATTATCACTATATGTCATTGAAGCCTCAATAAGTGCTTTTAAAGTGATATCTTTTCCTACATATTTTTCTAAAATAGGAGAATAAGCAACTATATCATCTTTGTTAATATGTACTTTTTTATTTAACTTATTATAAGGTACTTGTTCTAACAAAATAGCACTATTTATCGCTTTTGAAGTTGAAGCATAGGCAAATCTCTTATCTGAATTAAATTTTACTTCCTTACCACTTTTAGTATCTAAAGCATAAACACCAATATGAGCATTATATTTTTTTTCTAAATCATTTAACTCTTTGGCATGTGAACTGTTTGAATTACATGCACTTAAAACTAAAGCAATTACAATTAAAAATATTAACTTTTTCAAAATAAACCCTCCGATATTACAGTTGTAATTTTTATAAATCAATAATATTACAATTGTAATATCGGTGTCAATAGTTTATTATAAATATTTGAAAGAAGGTGTTGAAATGGCTAAGTTATTAATAATGAGCATAGTAAGCTTTTGTTTTATATTTCTATTGTTATTATTTTTTAGGTACATATTAAAACGCTATTTTAATTATATGTTAAATTATAAAGTTTGGTATCTAACTCTTCTTGCAGGATTAATTCCTTTCATTCCTATTAAATTCTCTCTTTTTAAATTTAATAATGTGAATAATCAAGCGCCCACAGTTGAAAGTAAGTCACACGACTTGAACCATAACATAAATACCACCAAACCTATTCAAGAGTTCGCAACAGATATCCATAAGTTTAATTGGGATTCAATTGATAATATCTGCACAGTTATTTGGATAGTTTTAGTTATTATTTTAAGTTTTAAATTTTTGAAAGCCTTATTATATCTTAAATATTTAAAGAAACAGTCACTTTATCTAAACGAAAATGAAAAAAATAAAATAGATACGATACTTTTCAACCATCAATATAAAAAAATATTGTGATTCGAAAAGCAGAGACTATTCAATCTCCAATAACTTTTTGGTATGGGAAATATATTATTTTGATTCCTAGTTCATATTTTAAAAGTGTAATTGACAAAAGACTAAAATATATAATATTGCATGAATATGCTCATGCTAAAAATAGAGATACTTTACATTTAATTATCTTTAATATCTTCTCTATTATTATGAGTTACAATCCATTAGTACATATTGTAAAAAGAAAGATAATTCATGACAATGAAGTAGAAGCCGATAGATTTGTCCTTAATAATATTAACAAAAATGAATTTAAAACTTATGCGGAATCTATTATGGACTCCGTATTAAATGTTCCATTTTTTAATAAAAATATATTAAGCCATTCATTTAATGGTAAAAAGTCATTACTCAAAAGAAGATTAATTAATATAAAAGAAGCCAATCTGAAAAAACAGTCCAAATTAATTCTAATTTTTATTTGTATTTTTACTTTTTTGCTCATGGTAATTCAAAGCCAGTTTTTGATGGGGCAATCCATAACTGATTATAATTATAAAAAGCCCTTACACAACGATTACCAAATTTTAGATAAAAGTAAAATTTTTGGTTCAAATAGTGGATCTTTCGTCATGTACAGCATGAAGAAAGACAAATACTATATTTATAACGAAAAAGAAAGTAGAAAAAGGTATTCTCCTAATTCAACTTATAAAATTTATTTAGCTATGTTTGGACTTGACCGACATATTATAAATGATGAAAATTCACGTATGTCATGGAATCATAAGCATTACCCTTTTGATGCTTGGAATAAGGAACAAGATTTAAATACAGCAATGCAAAATTCAGTTAATTGGTACTTCGAACGTATTAGCGATCAAATACCAAAGAACTATACTGCGACTCAACTCAAGCAATTAAATTATGGTAATAAAAATTTGGGAAGTTATAAAAGCTATTGGATGGAAGATAGTTTGAAAATATCTAATCTTGAACAAGTAATAGTTTTTAAAAATATGATGGAACAAAATAACCATTTTAGTAAAAAAGCAAAGAATCAATTATCTTCTTCATTATTGATTAAGAAAAATGAAAAGTATGAACTGTATGGGAAAACAGGTACAGGTATAGTAAACGGGAAGTATAATAATGGGTGGTTTGTAGGTTACGTAATTACAAATCATGATAAGTATTATTTTGCTACACATTTATCAGATGGAAAGCCATCTGGGAAAAATGCTGAATTAATCAGTGAAAAAATATTAAAAGAAATGGGTGTTTTAAATGGCCAATAAGCAAGTTGAAATATCTATGGCTGAATGGGATGTTATGAATATAATATGGGGTAAAAAATCAGTATCAGCTAATGAAATTGTAGTTGAAATTCAAAAATATAAAGAAGTTAGCGATAAAACGATTAGAACATTAATCACAAGACTATATAAAAAAGAGATTATAAAACGATACAAATCAGAGAATATTTATTTTTACTCATCAAATATTAAAGAAGACGATATTAAAATGAAAACTGCTAAAACCTTTCTTAATAAACTGTATGGAGGGGACATGAAAAGTTTAGTGCTGAATTTTGCGAAAAATGAAGAATTAAATAACAAAGAAATTGAAGAATTGCGAGACATTTTAAATGATATTAGTAAAAAGTAATTAGAGATATGTTTCAAACATAATACATATGTAAACTATGCTTGACTCTTATTAAATTAGTTTTGTTAATAACATTTAAAATATATTATTAAAGATGAGAGTGTACAGAAAATAACCATTTTCTGTACACTCTCTTTTTATGCCGAAATAAGTGAGTAATACATATATTTTCGTGTTCAAAAACCCAACAAAAAATCTATGTTCACAAAAGACCTTGAAATTAAGTTATGGTACACTGTATATGTATATAGGAGGTTTGTATTTTGAAAATAGGTTATGCAAGAGTTTCAACTGGATTACAAAATCTGAATTTACAGGAGGACCGATTAAACGCATATGGTTGTGAAAAGATATTTAGCGACCATATTAGTGGTTCAAAAAGTAAAAGACCTGGATTAGATAAAGCAATTGAATTTGCGAGATCAGGAGATACGATTGTTGTTTGGAGACTCGACAGACTAGGACGTAATATGGAGGATTTAATCACATTAGTTAATGAGCTTAACGAACGAGGTGTAAGTTTCCATAGTTTAGAAGAAAATATAACGATGGATAAATCAAGTTCTACAGGACAATTATTATTTCATTTATTCGCAGCGTTTGCAGAATTTGAACGAAATTTAATTTTAGAACGTTCTTCAGCTGGCCGAATTGCAGCACGTGCTAGAGGACGCTATGGAGGTAGACCCGAAAAATTAAATCAAAAAGATTTAAACTTACTTAAGACACTTTATGATAATGGCACGCCAATTAAGACAATTGCAGAGCAGTGGCAAGTTTCACGTACAACGATTTATCGTTACCTCAATAAATTGGAGGAAAAGGAAGATGAAAAACAAGGAGAAGTATCTAACTAATTTTTCTGAAGCCAAACGTAAAGAAGCTACTCAAAAGTACAATATTATAAAACCTTTTATCTTGGGCAAGCAATCTTTATCAAGCATTTCTAAAAGCAAAGGTATTGCGTTAAGTACACTTTATAGGTGGAATAAATTATATAAGGAACAAGGTCTTACTGGTCTAATTCATAATACAAGAGTTGATAAAGGTGAGCATAAATTAAAACAAAACATAATAGACGAGATTAAACGCCTTGCACTCAAGAATAAAAGAAATAGTATTGCTACGATTCATAGGAAAATCGCTAATTATTGTATAGAGAATAATTTTTATAAACCAAGTTATAAACAAGTTTATAGTATTATTAAAGCAATGCCTAAGTCTGTTATTGATTTCTCTCACCAAGGTGAAAAATACTATCAAAATAAGTACGATTTAATACAAATAAGAGAATCCTCAAGACCCAATGAAATATGGCAAGCCGACCATACTTTGCTAGATATTTATATATTAGATCAAAAAGGTAATATCAATAGACCATGGCTAACCATTATTATGGATGACTATAGTCGTGCAATTGCAGGCTACTTTATAAGTTTTGATGCTCCTAATGCTCAAAACACAGCATTAACACTACACCAAGCAATATGGAATAAGAATAATACCAATTGGCCAGTATGTGGTATACCCGAAAAATTCTACACAGATCACGGGAGTGACTTTACCTCGCACCACATGGAACAAGTCGCTATTGATTTGAAAATTAACTTGATGTTTTCAAAAGTTGGTGTCCCTCGTGGTCGCGGGAAAATAGAACGGTTTTTTCAGACAGTTAACCAAACTTTCTTAGAACAACTTCCTGGATATATAAACAATAATGATACTTCTAGCGATTTAATAGATTTTCAAAATTTCGAAGAAAAATTACGATACTTTTTAATTGAAGATTATAATCAAAAAGAGCACAGTGCTATCCAGAGCACTCCTATCAATCGGTGGAACAGTAATCATTTTTTCCTAATATGCCAAGCAGTTTAGAACAACTTGATTTATTATTATTAGAAATACCTAAATCTAGAAAAATTCATTCAGATGGTATTCATTTTCAAAGCTTTAGATACAGTAATACAAACCTAACTGCTTATGTAGGTGAGTATGTATTAATTCGTTACAATCCCAATGATATGGCTGAAATACGCGTTTTTTATAGAGATGAATTTCTTTGTACAGCAATATCCCCTGATTTAGCTGATTATTCAATTGATATAAAAGAGATACAACACGCACGTAGTCAGAGAAGAAAACACTTAAAACAAAACATTGCTAGTCCAAGCACCACTGATTTAATTAAGGAAGAAAAAAGTTATGGTTACTCACCTCAAGAAACGACCAAAAACGTCAAAAAATTAAAGAGGTATCGTAATGACTAAAAATCAGAATTTCATTGAAACGAAAGAGTATAAACGATTTGCTGAATTTTGCGATGCTTGTATCAAATATCAATATATTGGGATCTGCTATGGTCAACCTGGTGTCGGAAAAACTTTATCTTCTAGGTATTACACAAATTGGAATACTATTGAAAAGCAAGTTAATCATAGAGGGTGGGAAGATCTAGCTAGTAAAACGACTGATGATATATTATCGGTGAATAAGATATTTTATACTGCACCGGCTGAAAAACAAACAAGATTAAGTAATGATCTATATAGTATTAGTGCAAGTATTGATTTGGGTCAAAAATTACACATCGTAAATAAGTATGGTCATGATCATAGTAAACATTATAGTGATATGTTTAAATATATTGATTTAATTATAGTAGATGAGATTGATCGCCTTAAAGTGCAACATTTAGAGCAATTAAGAGCTATTTATGATGAACATAATTTAGCAATGATATTTATTGGTATGCCAGGTATAGAGAAAAAACTATCTCGTTATCCTCAACTATATTCGCGTATAGGTTTTGCACATGAATTTGATAATCTAAGTAAAGACGAGACGCATCATATATTAGAATATAAGTGGCAAGATTTAGGATTTGATCTAAAACTCGAAGATTTTACTGATTATGAGGCAATAACGACGATTATTAAAATTACAAAAGGGAATTTTAGGCTGATTCATCGTTTATTTGCGCAGATAGATAGAATTATGGATATAAATGGCTTAGATAAAATCAGTACAGAAGTTGTAGAAACAGCTAGAGATAGTTTAGTCATAGGTATTCGTTAATAGAAAAAGCAATGTACTTTAATATAGGACATTGCTTTTCTCATTTACTAGGTAAAATCATTCTCATATATCAAGTAAAGTAACACAAGGCAGTCTCACGCTTGTCTGAAGTGAGTATGACGGCCGTATAAAATTGAGTTGTTCGCATTAAAAAAGAACCACTAACCTGTATAGATTAGCAGTTCTTGTGTCATATTATTTTATTGTTTCTCCATTTTTCCTTTCGGTATTGTCACAAAGGATGCGATGAATGCGCTAAGCATTACGGCTGCACCTACAACGAAAGCAATACCTGCGGAGAATTCTGGTGTATGATTTGGTGCGAGTGATGAGTAGACTGTTGTCAGGATTGCGATACCGAATGCGGCACCGAGTGTTGATGACATTTTGATGATACCTGAGGCAACCCCTACTTTTTCAGCTGGAACACTTGTTAAAGCTGTATCAAGAACTGGTGTCGCGAAGAAACCAAGTCCGAGTCCAATGAATAAGAATCCGATGACTGATACGATGATATAAACTACATCTGGTAAGAATACTGTTGAGATAAGCAGTATACCTACTGCAATCGAAATCGGTCCTGCAAGCATTGGGAATCTTGGTCCTTTACGTTGTAAGTAACGTTCACCAATACGAATCATAGATAAGCTTCCGATTAAGTAAGTGATTGTCACGAAACCTGCTTTTAATCCTGAGAAACCCAATCCTGCTTGTGCGTAGATATTAAATAATGCGAGTGATCCGATAACTGTGTTTAACAAGAAGTTCGCTGATACTGTACCGATATACGTTTTATTAGAGAATACACTGAAGTCGATAAACGGTTGATATTTTTGTCTTTCATAGAAGTAGAAGACAAAGACTGAAATAACGAAAATCGCATCAAGTGTTAAAGTAATCGGGTTCAACCAACCTAATCTTGTTCCTTGTGTTGTAACTACGTTGATACTTAACATCATAATTAAGAAGATAGCAATCCCTACAACGTCGAACTTCATATTTTTAGCGCCAGGCTCTTTTGATTCTGGAACCCCTCTAAATAAGTAGAGTGCGACGAATGATAGGATAATTGATAATACGAAAATCCATTTCCATCCAAAGAATGTTGCGACAAGTCCTGCGAAGAATGACGCGATACCTGTTCCGCCATATGATCCGAATGACCAGAAACTTAACGCTTTTTGACGTTCTTCGTCATGATAGAACTGATTAATAATCGCAATCGTTGCCGGCATTAAACATGCGGCCGATAAACCTTGTAAGACACGGCCGATAATCAACAGTGCAGGAATACTTGAGATAATGACGGAAATAGATCCGACAATACTCAAGATAATTCCGACACGTGTCATTTTCACACGACCTAGCTTATCCGCTAAGCCACCTGCTACAACAATGAAGATACCTGTGAACAGTGAAGTTAAACTTACTGCGATATTCACGACAGTCATATCAATGTTGTAATCTTTTTGAACATGCGGTGCGATGTTCAAGAAGGATTGAGCGAATAACCAATACGTGAGGATGGATAAGATAATCGCAACGATGAGCTGTGTACCCGGTTTAAATGCTTGATGTTGTTTCTTATTTTGTGCCATTACTTGTTCCTCCTCATTTAGTGATTTTTAATAATGCTTTGACCTGCGATACGACCATAAGTGAAGATGTCCGCAAGTGCGTTACCACCTAAACGGTTACCTGCGTGGATACCGCCCGCAACTTCACCTGCTGCGTATAAACCTTTAATTGGGTTGTTGTCGATATCAATGACTTGTGCAGTTGTATCGATTTTCAGACCGCCCATTGTATGGTGAACTGCTGGTTTACGTGGTGTAGCGTAGAACGGTGCACGTTCAATCTTAAGATCGAATGCGTTCTTACTGAAGTCATCATCATGACCTTTATCCACAAAGTCGTTATAACGTTCTATTGTTTTCACAAAGTGGTCTGGGTCCATATTTAATTGTCTTGCTAAATCTTCAAGTGTATCTGCTTTATAAAGCACTTTTTCTTCAATTTCTTTATCAATTTTTTCTTGAGATGTGTTCATCGCAAGTTCTTTAATATTTTCATCAGCAATGATGTAGAACAAGCCATCTTTTTGGTCTAATGCTGCTTTAGATAAGACGTCACGGCTTTCAAATTCGTTAACGAAACGGTCACCGTCTTTGTTGACGAAGACGAAGTTAGATGGTGTCACAATTAAGCCTGTGAATAATGCACCTGTTTTAGGGTCAGAAATCGGCATCATTTGTGAGAAGCCCATGCCGACTAAGTCAGCACCTACTTGAACACCTAATTTAATACCGTCACCTGTGATTGCTGGTGAGTTTGTTGTTTTAATATCATCAGGAATGTTATCCCAATATGTGTTATATTGTTGAATCATTTGTGTATTCGCACCGAATCCGCCTGCGGCGATAACAACACCATAACGAGTATGGATTCTAACTTTAGCACCATTATGTTTCGTTGCTTCTACACCGACAATTTTACCGTCTTCTTTAATCAGACGATCCGCTGTTGTTTCAGTCATGATTTGACCATGGTTCTTACGAACATAGTCACTTAGTGATTCAATGAACTCTAAACCTTGAGCTTTCATTGGTTTATGTCCACGTCTCCATAAAGCACCTACAGGCATATCTACAATTGTTCTATCGAAGTGTACGCCTTTTTCAGTTAACCATTTCACTGATTCTAAGACATTGTCTGTTAATGTCTTAACTAAGTCATATTGACCTGTGATGACTTTACCGTTTCTATCCGCACGACGTCCGCCAAGGTACGTTTGGATACGGTGTAATTCAATAGAGTCGAACAAGTAATCTTGTCCTTCTTTTTGTGTTTCTAAATATTCTTTGATTTGTTGTTTCAATGTACGGAAGTCTTCAAGGTATTCTTCTTCAATGTCATTTTCATCATGGTTCATTAACGCTTCTAGTGTTTCTTGTTCACCATGTAATGATGGGAATGTATTTTGCCATGAAGGTTCAGGCGCGTTCACTTGGCCACCTGTACGGATTGTGTTACCGCCAATAGTTGCGAATTTCTCAAGCATAATCACTTCTTTGCCTTGTTCTAAGACTGAAGCTGCTGCACTTAAACCAGCACCACCTGTACCGATGACTACAACATCTGTTGTTTCTTCGATAGTTTCGTCTGACCATTCTACAACTGGTTTTGGACGCGCACGTAAGATGTCTGGGTTTTCACCTGCTTGTTTAATCGCTTCTGCCACACCTTCAATAACCGCTTCACACGTCACTGTCGCACCAGAAATCACATCTACGTTTAATGTTTGACCATTAATGATTTCGTTTGGTAAACGTTCAAACGCTGGGTTTGCGATACCTTCTGATTCATTACTGTCATCTACTTCAATAGACACGATTTCATCTTCAGAGAACACAACTTTCATTGGTAAATTCGCATTGTGTCCTTGTGCGAAGACTTCATACGTACCTGGGTTATATTTAACCTTTTTATTTTGTAACGCTTTTAAGCGTTCATATTTACGTTGTTCTTCTTCTTTATCGACAATCATGAAGTCCATTACTTTCCATAACGGAGATGGAATGTGTAATAAACGTTGATCATGAATATCTACGAAATCTTCAACTTTTTCATTCTTTTCAATCTTTTCAGCCCAGTGCGGTTCAACTAAATAAGCTTTACCTACGCTGACTAAGTCGTATCCAAGTTCTAATGCTTCTTCAGCATCTTCACGTTGACCAATACTACCTACACCCATAATTGGAATGTCAGCTAACGTATCGCTTTGAAGTTTTAAATATTTTGAAATTAATGGTTCTTTATCCGCTGTATCTACAATAGATGTACGTTTATAGCTGTTCGCAGAAATATGGAAGTAATCTGGATGTGCTTCTGCTAAAGTATTTAAAAGATACATTGTATCGTCAAAACGGATACCTGGTTCTTCTAATTCTTCTGGTGAGAAACGGTAACCAATAATGAAGTTTTCAGCGCCATTATCTTTTGCTGCTTTTTGTACTTCTTTCAAGACAGCCATTGGGAAATTCGTACGTTTTTGTCTGCTTCCGCCCCACTCATCTGTTCTACGGTTACTGTGAGGTGAGAAGAATTGTTGTAAGAGGTATGTGTTCGCACCATGAATTTCAACACCATCATAGCCCGCTTCAATTGCTCTTCTTGTTGCTTCACCGAATTGGTGAATCATATCTTCAACTTGTAATGCTGTCATTTCACGAGGTACTGCCGCATTTGGACGAAGCGCCGCAACCGGACTCGCTGAAATTGGAGTCGCACCCCCGTTTAATTTAGGATCAGCCATTCTCCCTGCGTGATATAACTGTAAAATTGCTTTAGATCCATTTTCGTGAATCGCATCTGCTAAACGTTTTAAACCTGGAATCTTTTCATCTGTATCTATGCCGATAGCACCTGGGAAGCCACGGCCGTTGTCCATTACGAAACAACTTTCTACAATAATCGCACCCACTTTACCAGAGCGGTGTTTATAGTAATCAATCATCTCTGCCGTTACTGATCCATCAAAGTAAGCTGATTGGATGGTCATAGGTGCCATTGTAATCCTATTATCTAATTCAGCTCCTGAAGCTAATTTAACCTTTTCAAATAATGACTTTGTCATACCCTCTTCTCCTTTGTGAATATTTTCACATGATACCGCAAAATTTTTTCTCATACTTAGCATATGAGAAGTTAACGTGTATCAAGTGATTCATTTTTTATATTTACCTTTGATTCACTGAAAGTATAACATAGAAAGAAAGTTTGTGAAATAGTTAACAAGATAAATTTGAATTATTTTTACAATCACTTATTTTAGTATCTTTATCAATTCACATGGTGATTTAAGCATCGAATCACCATGTGATTATATTAAATTAATGTAAGATGCGTCATGCGTTGTGTTGTGAAGACTTCACCATCTTTACTGATAATCACCGCTTCAATACCAGGAATTTCATTCAACACCGCAATCGCTTGATTAATCGACATCGCAAAACATACAGTTGTCCAAATCTCTCCATCAATAGATTGATCAGAAACAATCGTTATACTAGCAATGTCCCCTTCTACTGGATAGCCCGTTTTTGAATCTAAAATATGATGATACAGTTTGCCATTTTTATAGAAGTATCGTTCATAAATACCAGAAGTCACTACAGATTGACCTGCGATTTCCACAACACCTACTAATCCTCCACGTTCAGAATCAGGTTGTTGAATTCCTACTGTCCACTTATCTTTGTCTAAAGGACGGCCAATCGTTAAGACATTACCACCTAAATCAATAATGCCTGTTTGTACACCTTGTGAGACAAAGTAATCCTTTAATCGATCCGCAAAGTAACCTTTCGCAATGGCGCCTAAATCAATTTCCATACCAGATACTTTTAAATAAACCGTATACGCTTCATGATCTAATATTACATTTTCTGGTTGGATTTTTTGTAAACGCTCTTGAATGTCAGATTCATTTGGTAATTGAGCATCTTTAAAGCCGATTTTCCATAATTTAACTAATGGTCCAATCGTCAGATTGAACTTAGAATCAGAAGACAGACTGACCGCATGTGCTTGTGCAATCAATTCAAATAAATCTTCATCTACTTGTACAGGTTTAATGCCTGCATTTTGATTTACATGCATTAAATCTGATTTATCATCATTTGCGCTAAAGCGTTTTTCATAGTCTTTCAACATCTCTTCAGCATGGTTTAATAGTACTTCCGCTTTAGGATGTTCAATTTGTAGGGTAATACGTGTCCCCATGAGGTTTAATACTTTCTGTTTCATTTCAGCAACTCCTCAATACATAACGATAGATTTATCTTTATACTATCAAACTCTCTTTCATTCTCGAAATTCAAATTAAAAAACGACACTCCTTTTTAAGAAATGTCGTTTTAAATTAAATCTGTAGAATATTTTCAATGGCTTCAATCATATTGTCTTTTGTATATACCTTAATACTGAATCCATTATCTTTCAGCGTATCGTAATACCATATACTTCCATGGTCTATATCAGGTGCGTTATGAAAACTTGTAAACTCAGTTTCAGACATATGAGATGGAATCACAAAGACGTGATCAATTTTATTGTCATTATCATAGCTGACACCCATATCGCCATATAATTCAACTTTGTTTCCACGAACTTCTTTTGTACCTTCTGGTTTACCGAATGTACTTTGTACATCTGATTTAGATTGACCAATTTCAAAGCCTTTATAGCCATGTGTATTCGATGATTTCATAAAGTTTTGACTAAACTCCGTTGAATTCACATTGACTGAGATTTTATCTGTGTCTGGCAAGTTATGTTGCGTAGCTTGTTCATGATTATTTGCGTTTTGTTGATGGTTTCCTGAACCTCCGCTATAGAAATAAAAAGCAAGATAAGCGCCGCCTATGATTAAAGCTAAGATAACTAAGCCTAACAGACTCCAACCGATGACTTTCCAAGGTGAAACTGATGTACGCTCGTGTAGAATTTCAGAACGTGAAAATTCATGATAATCTCTGTTTTCTTTACCGCAATTTGTGCAATAGTGTTCATCTGGTGCTAAAGGTTTCCCACAGTTTGTACAGTACTTCATAACGCTTTTCCCCTCACGTTTATTGTTATCTTTATTATAGTTGATAAAAACATACACTGCTATATCATTAAATATTCAATCCAACTTTTTATCTTAAATTGTATTAAACGTTACGCTTTCACGCACTATTTCAACTTAATATCAATCTACTCAAAAAACATTGTTCCACGCTTAAATTAGCGATATAATCATATTAAAGAAAGCCATTTCATCCAAGCGTCACAAGGCTTTAGACAAGTTACCCAGCATCAAGATATTCACAACAATTCCAATCAATTAACCCATTGGAATTATAGAAAGGGAGCGTTTTATTTTATGAAAGCAGCTGTATGGTACGGACAAAAAGATGTACGTGTTGAGGAACGTGAAATCAGACCATTAAAAGACGATGAGGTACGCGTTAAAGTATCTTGGACAGGTATCTGCGGAACAGATTTACATGAATATTTAGAAGGACCTGTATTTATCGCTGTCGATGAGCCAGATCCGTTATTAGGTCAAAAAGCACCTGTTACTTTGGGTCATGAATTTTCAGGTATAGTCGAAGAAGTAGGTAGTGAAGTTACTGAATATAAAAAAGGTGATCGTGTAGTAGTTAACCCTACTGTTTCTAAACACGAAAAAGAAGAAAACATCGATTTATATGATGGCTATTCATTTATCAGTCTAGGTGCAGATGGTGGTTTCGCATACTACACTAATGCACCTGAAGGTAATGTATACCGTTTACCTGATAACGTATCAGCTAAAGAAGGTGCCTTAGTAGAACCTACTGCAGTAGCTGTACAAGCCGTTAAAGAAGGCGAATTGTTATTTGGTGATACAGTAGCAGTTATCGGTGCAGGACCAATTGGTTTATTAAATGTCATCGCGGCAAAAGCTGCTGGCGCAAGTAAGATCTTTGTATTCGACTTATCTGACGAACGCTTAGCAAAAGCTAAAGAAGTCGGTGCTACTTACGCAGTAAACTCTGGTGAAGTAAATCCGGTAGAATTCGTTCGCGAACACACTGAAAATGGTGTAGATGTCACATTTGAAGTTGCTGGTGTAGCTGCTACATTAGCGCAATCTATTTCTATGACACGCCCACGTGGCACAGTCGTTATCGTATCTATTTTCAGTCATCCAGTACAATTTGATCCAATGCAATTAACAAACACAGGTGTGAAATTAACATCAACAATTGCTTACACACCAACTACTTTCCAACAAACGATCGATTTAATCAGCGAAGGCAACTTAAATGTTAAACCAGTCGTTACAGATGAAATCGAATTAGAAGATATCGTTGAATCTGGATTTGAAAAATTAGTCAGCGATAAATCACAAGCTAAAATCTTAGTAAGATTAAATGGTGACCAAGCATAATAAATTATAGGTATATCCAGTTAAGGTAGGGAGCACAGTCTTCCTGCCTTTTTATATTGAGTATATATTAATCTTTCTTTCAATTTAAAAAACGACACTCCTCTTTCAAGAAATGTCGTTTTCCTCATATATGATGATGTGTGTTATTAATGTTCGTTCGGATCATTTTCTGCATCTTGGTGTGTTTTGTGTACAGTACCGAATTTATGGTCTGGACCACCGTAGATTGAGTAAAGTTTTAATGGTTCGTCACCTTTGTTTGTGACGTTATGCCATGTATCTGCAGGAACGATAATCGCATCGTCAGGGTTGACTTCTTTTTCGAAATTCAAATTGTCTTCTGTTGGACCCATTTGGCATAAACCTTTACCTTGTTCAACACGTAGGAATTGTTCAATACCATGGTGGATTTCTAAACCGATGTCATCTCCTGGTTGAATTGTCATTAATGTAACTTGAATATTTGAACCTGTCCAAATGGTAGTACGATAGTTTTCATTTTCCAATGTCATACCTTCGATATTATCTACTACTGGTTTGTTACCTTGGTCTTCAAAATTATAAGTCATTTTAAAACCCTCCTTGATTTAATGCTTACATTTATATTGTACTCCGTTTTAATTCATTGAAACGACTTTTATAAAGAGTTCACAAATTCTTCAAGAACAGTTATTAATTTTTTCAAAGAACGAGTGCTATTCTTTAACAGTTTTTTTATGCGTCATGCTACAATCAATATAGATAGATTAGAATCATTCTAAATAAGGAGAGTTGAATATGAGTAAAGACAAATCAAAATTAACAGGTCTTTTCGGCCATCCCGTAGGAGACCGTGAAAACTCAGCAACAGCTGGTCCACGTGGTCCATTACTAATGCAAGACGTATATTTCTTAGAATTATTAGCACACTTCGATCGTGAAGTTATCCCTGAACGACGTATGCACGCTAAGGGTTCAGGTGCATTCGGGACATTTACAGTAACTAATGATATTACACAATACACAGATGCGAGCATCTTCGCAGAAGTCGGTAAACAAACACCTATGTTTGCACGTTTCTCTACAGTAGCTGGTGAACGCGGTGCAGCTGATGCTGAACGTGACATCCGTGGCTTCGCATTAAAATTCTATACAGATGAAGGTAACTGGGACCTTGTAGGTAACAATACACCTGTATTCTTCTTCAGAGACCCTAAATTATTCCCAAGTTTAAACCACGCAGTTAAACGTGACCCACGTACAAATATGCGCAGTGCACAAAACAACTGGGATTTCTGGACTTCATTACCTGAAGCATTACATCAAGTAACAATCTTAATGTCTGACCGTGGTACTCCTCGTGGCTATAGACACATGCACGGTTTCGGCTCACATACGTATTCTTTATTAAATAAAGATAACGAACGTGTATGGGTGAAATTCCACTTCCGTACACAACAAGGTATTGAAAACTTCTCACCAGAAGAAGCAGAACAAGTGATTGCGAAAGATCGTGAATCATCTCAACGTGACTTATTCGAAGCTATCGAAGAAGGCAACTTCCCTAAATGGAAAATGTACATTCAAGTCATGACAGAAGAACAAGCACGTAACCACAAAGACAATCCATTCGACCTAACTAAAGTTTGGTTTAAAGATGAATATCCATTAATTGAAGTCGGTGAGTTCGAATTAAACCGCAACCCTGACAACTACTTCATGGATGTTGAACAAGCAGCATTCGCACCAACTAACATTGTGCCTGGTATCGACTTCTCACCAGACAAAATGTTGCAAGGCCGCTTATTCTCTTATGGAGATGCTCAACGTTACCGTTTAGGTGTTAACCACTGGCAAATCCCAGTCAACCAACCTAAAGGTGTAGGCGTTGAAAACTTATGTCCATTCGCACGTGATGGTCAAGGTCGCTTCTTAGATGGCAACCAAGGCGGTAAAACACATTACTACCCTAACAGCACAGGCGCAATGGAAAGCCAACCAGGTTACAAACGTCCACCAATGGATGTCGTAGATGGTCCAGCTTATGAATACGACTACCGTGAAGATGACGATAACTACTTCGAACAACCAGGTAAATTGTTCAGACTACAAACACCTGAACAACAAGAACGCATCTTCCAAAACACAGCAAATGAAATGGAAGGCGTAACATTAGAAGTAAAAGAACGTCATATCCGTCATTGCTATAAAGCAGATCCTGAGTATGGTAAAGGTGTCGCAAAAGCAATGGGTATCGACATTAACAGTATTGATTTAAATGCTGAAGACTAAGCCGATTATTTCCTAGGCAATATATAAAGAAGAGGTAGCTTATTTATGATAATAGATAAAGTGAACCCAAATGACCTATTTCCAACCGAGTCCCAACAAACTTCAGTATTAGGCAAAATGGGTTATCCAATGAACGGTGAAATTAAAATCTTTGAAGCAGCTTACATCGCCACAAACGAACGTTTGATTTTAAATGTAGATATGGCTGGAGAGTTCTATTATCGCAACATCGCATACAATGAAATTAAAGCGATTGAACTCACAGAAGACACATTAAGTCTTACATTTGAAATTGGCACATTTAAATTAACTGATTTCAAACAAGATGAAGCTGAAAACTTTAAAGCCTATGTTACATCGCAAATAAAATAACTTTTAAAAGTTTTAGTGCAAGATCGAGGTACTACTAATTCTTTTGATAAAAAGAAGAAGCTATCATCTTTTCCGGATTGATAGCTTCTTTATTTTGTTTATATTGGAACATGAATTCTTCAATTTTAATCATTTGATGGCTTTTCTGAAGAGTAATTACAAATTCTATTGTTTTCCAACAATTTAGATAAAATCATATAACTGATTCTTAAACTTGGTGGCAATGTTTGGGGGAATGCGCCTAAGTAAATCACCCTATTATTTTTATCCAGCTTTAGTGTGGATTGTGGACGCTGGGGGTATTGGAGTAGTAATTGGTTATTTATTGGTTGCACTCTCTTTCTTAAAGTTAAGAAAAGCAGCACCAGATTTAAAACGACCTTATAAAATCAAGAATGGTAAAGCAATAGGTGTCATCGCAATTATTTTAAGTTTATCGTTCATCATTATTTACTTGCCAGGAATGCCATCATCATTAATATGGCCTTCTGAATGGCTAATTGTCTTTGTTTGGTATGGAATTGCAGCGATTTTATATTATGTACAAAAAAGGAAAAATAAGGTGGTAGAAAATGACAAAATTAGAAGTTTTGAACCCAGCAACGAATGAAATGATTGAAACACTTGAGTATACGGATGAAGCTACAGTGAATAAACAAATAGAAAAAGCACATGATGCCTTTCTATCTTGGCGTGAAGTAGATGCCCATACACGTTCTGAGAAACTATGGGCTTGGTCAAAATTAATTGATGAACATAAAGAGGAACTTGCTGAACTGATTACAAAAGAAGGCGGCAAACCTTTAAAAGAAGCTCTAGGTGAAGTTGATTATGCACGTTCCTACGTTGATTGGTATGCAGAAGAAGCAAAACGTCTATGTGGACGTACAATCCCAGCAAATTCCGCTTCAAAAAAGATCATTGTTCAACCCTTCCCTGTCGGAGTTGTCGGTGCGATTGCACCTTGGAACTTCCCTGCAGCAATGATTACTCGTAAAATGGCACCTGCTTTAGCTGCAGGTTGTACGATTGTATGTAAACCAGCGGTACAAACACCACTGACTACAATCCGTTTAGTAGAACTAGCACATGAAGCAGGCATCCCAAAAGATGCTATTCAATACGTTATTATATCTGGTAAAGATGCTGGACGTATTTTTACTGAAAGTCCAATTATTCAAAAGATTACCTTTACAGGTTCTACACCTGTCGGCAAGAAATTGATTGAAGGCGCTGCTAGTTCTGTTAAGAATGTCACTATGGAACTCGGTGGTCTAGCACCCGTAATTGTGCACAAAGACGCAAATATTGATGATGCTGTCGATCAAACAATCGCAACTAAATTCAGAAATGCTGGTCAAACATGTATTTGTGCCAACCGAATTTATGTACATGAGGATATTGTCGATACGTATGTAGATAAATTAATACAAAAAGTACATGAATTAAAAGTAGGTAACGGTTTAGATAAAGGAGTAGATGTCGGTCCGTTAATCAACCAAGATGGAGTAGATAAAGTCGTTCATCAGATTAAAGATGCAGAAGCTAAAGGCGGACAATTATCTCGTTCATTAGATGAAATTGAATCACTAGGCGGCAACTTCTTAAAACCAGTCGTCATTTCAAATGCGAATCAAGATATGGAAATTATGCATAAAGAAACATTTGGTCCTGTAGCGCCTGTTATGGCTTATGCTGATTTAGATGACGCAATCAAAATGGCGAATGACACTGAATTCGGTTTAGCTGCTTATTTCTTTACTAATAATTATAAAACTGGTTTCTACATCTATAATAATCTAGATTATGGTGTTATTGGATGGAACGATGGCGGTCCTTCTGCTGCACATGCCCCATTCGGCGGTATGAAAGAAAGTGGTTATGGCAGAGAAGGCGGCATTGAAGGTATTCAGCCATATTTAGAAACGAAATATTTATCTATCGGCGATATGTAAACTAGTTAAAAACAAGTAATAAATCAAGTCTCAAACAAAAAGTCGGTGAAAACCTTAAGTGTTTTCATCGATTTTTATTGAGCCTATACATACTACTAAAATTAATATTACCAATTAAAGTTAAACGCCTCCTCAGTTTTAAAACTGAGAAAATTTAAATACTAAGCGTATTTTTATATTGAATTCCTAGTATTTTAAAAGGATATTGACTTTCATATGAAAAGGGCATAATATAGGCATACGTTTAAAGTTTTCAGATTTTTTAAATAATAAGTCCGTCATCTGAAGAATCACACATTAGAGGAGAGAATAAAGATGAGTAACAACTTAATTTTACAATCAGATTTTGGTATAGAAGACGGTGCAGTCAGCGCAATGAAAGGTGTTGCACGTATGGTCAGTGACAATATCTTCATCAGTGATTTAACACATGACATTCCACCTTATGATATTTGGGTGGCTTCCTATCGTCTCTACCAGACTGTGAAATACTGGCCAAAAGGCACAGTCTTTGTTTCTGTCGTTGACCCTGGTGTAGGCAGTGATCGCAGAAGTAT
The DNA here is from genome assembly GCF_001839185.1 of Staphylococcus sp. HMSC65H10. Classification (NCBI taxonomy): domain Bacteria; kingdom Bacillati; phylum Bacillota; class Bacilli; order Caryophanales; family Staphylococcaceae; genus Staphylococcus; species Staphylococcus sp. HMSC65H10. The sequence goes on from NZ_KV840424.1 coordinate 120,366, forward strand.
TGCTTGCTTGACCAAAACAGGTCACTATATCATTACACCAGATAACGGTTCACTGACACATATACTGCATTATGAAGGCATTGAATCAGTCATTGCGATAGATGAAGTCAAAAGTCGTTTACCGCATTCTGAAGAAAGTCATACTTTCCATGGTCGTGATATTTATGCTTATAATGGTGCACGCTTAGCTGCCGGTCAAATTGAATTTGAAGATTTAGGCCAGTCTATTGATTTAGACTCAATCAAACAACTTCCAATCAACGATTCTAGACAAGAAGGCGATACACTCATCGGTTATATTGATGTCTTAGATATCCGCTTCGGCTCTCTATGGACCAACATTCCACTTTCTTACTTTAAAGAGAATGATATACACCATGGAGATAACTTGATTGTGACCATTTATAACCGTGAGAACAAAGTCTATCAAAACATCATGAAATTCGTACGTTCTTTTGCGGACGTCAACATTGGTGAACCTTTAGTTTACATTAACTCACTCGTTAATATAGGCGTTGCGGTCAACCAAAATTCATTTTCTAAACTCTATCATATTGGCACAGGAAATGACTGGCGTATCGAAATAACCAAAGGACCAACCTTCTAACCTCTACTAGTGATTCTTATAATGATTAAAATATAGTTGAATAAATGTAAAAGAGAGCCTCAGTGCATTGAGGGCTCTCTTAGTTTCTTTTTCATTATTTTAGGTTTTATACAGGTTTTAATTTTACTTTTCAACCTCTTCCAATAACTTTTTGTATCTATTATATTCTTCAGAAGATTTATTGCTGCTAAAAGAGAACGAATCTGTTGATTTCTTTTGATATTAAAATATTCAACTGCCGTATTAGATTTTTCTACCTTATTAACTTCCATATAAGATTTTGCAAATTCATGTAAATCATCTAACAGACCAGAAAGTTTATCTATGCTAACTTCTTCTTTTATTAATTTGTATACAGAGTTTATATTTTCTGCTCTTTTTTTATATAGCATTTTGAAAAATGATTAATCAAACTGTCAATATCCGATAAATTTTTGGTGATTTCTATTAAATCATTCCACTTGTTTTTTGAGTGATCAATAAAATCATCCGTTCTAGGTTGGACATATTTCATTATATGATTCTTTAGTAACTCCATTTGTTTCAACTTTTGTCCCCTAGCATTTAACACTTCGAAAATGTTATAAATTTCCTCTTCTTCTCCAGATACAATTTCGACAATATTAATCTTTAGTAGTTGGTTTAAGAACATGTCTGTTTCTTCAAAGCTTTTCTCTTTTATATAATCATCAAAGTAGTTAAAAACATGATACAGAGTGTTGTTGCTCTTTTCTAGCTTTACTTTTGAGTCTTTGCTTATATAATCTAAGATTGAAAGGAGTGACGAATGAAGATCTGGATTGTTAATTTTAGAAATTGTTTCATTAGTCGATTTTAAAGTTGTTAAATAAGTATTTTTTATAAATTTAGCACGGTTTTCAGCTTCTTCATTATCCATATCATTTAAGTGTTTTACAATAACTGCAAAAATAACAAAGATTGTAGTCAAACGTTGTTGACCATCAATAATCTCATAATAATCCACCCCTGGATCCTTAGCTGTTCCCAAATTTTTATTTTTATCATTTAAAACTATTGTTCCAAGAAAGTGAGACCAATTAGAGTCAGAATCTGTGTTAATTGTAAAAGTAACATCTGTTAAAAGCTCTGACCAATTATTTTCTTTCCATACATAAGTTCTTTGGTATCTTGGTACTTTATATTCAGCTGCTCGTTGAAATATATCCTTAATTGTTCTGTTTTCAGTATTAAAACTCATACTTATACCCTTTTTTATTATTAAGTAATTACTGACATCCTCTTTTATATATTTATTTTCAATCAAAATTTTTTATCTAGCATCAATCCTTAATAATTGTTACTTTTTTACTCATTTAGATTTCTTTATAGATTTCCAATACTCTTCGAACTAACCATAGTAAACATTTGTCTAAACCTATACAACTTCAACAATTTTATCGATTCAAAATGACTTCATTCTATTTTCTGTGTCCCTTATAAATTGATGCAATTCAAATCTCACTATCTTTAACATTTTAAGATATTTTGAACTTTGATATTTTGGTTGAAGTGTCATTATTCTCGAAAAGTATATAATATTATGTTAAATATTAGAATTAAAAAGTTGATTACACTTTATGCTTTGAAATTTTCATTCTAAAATCAACATATGTTTATTAATCAAGTTAATCAAACAAGAACAGTCATTTATTCTCCCATATTATTTTATGTTCGGCTATTACATACAGTAGTTTGATGCCTTAAGTACCCAAGCCTATGATATAAATCAAAATCATCAATTCTCATTTTTAAAATTTTCAGCTTATAATAACACTACAAAACACTTGTTTTTTAATTTTATAACAGCCCCTTTAAAATATACGATTTAGCTTATATCACTGCTTTCAGGTTTTTAGATTACTCATATTTACACCAAACTTTAATTGAAAAGCAAATAATTATCATAGTATATATGCATACACCTAACATATAAGCACGACTCTCTTTTTTTATTCTTCCTCAAAATCCTTCAACACATGTTTATTATCTTCTTGCAATTTACTGTATTCTGCTTCTGGCACTGGGTTATCTTTGAGTTTAAATTTAGGATAAATCCATAGCGCGCTTAAACTGATTAAACCAAATACAACAAAGGTTGCTTTGTAGTTTAGGAAAACAATTAGTGGTCCTGCTAGGATAGAACCGATTACTTGTCCGACTGCCAGGAGTAAGAAAGGAATGCCGATACCGATTGACGCATTTCTAACATAGACACGAATGCCCCAAACCATTAGTACACCTGTTAAGAAAATATAGCTAATGCCAAATAAAGAAGAGGCAATAAAAGGTGTAATCCATAACAACTGCGCAAGTGCGAGTAAAATGGATGCGGCAGAAATCGCAATCACACCTAAATTATAAGCAAAACGTATGCCTTTTTGCTCAATGATGTTGCCTGAAACACCTCCAATAATGCCGAAGACCCCAATTAAAATCCAGAAAATAGAGAGTTGAAAGTTTGTATAAAGATCTGTGGCTTGAACGAAAGATTTAGAGAATGTCCAAAATGGTGCAGTCGCAATACCTAGCAAGGTAGAAGCTAAAGCAATACGACTGCCATTTTTAACATCTAATAAATTAAATGAACCTGTATAAATTTCAAGAGGTTGATTTAAACTTGGAATAATTATAAAGTTCCACACCAACATAATAAGCGCGAGTACTGCATAAGTGAGATACATCGTTCTCCAATCTAAAAATGCGATCATTGCAGTGACTCCAGCAAGCATCAAACCAATACTTGTACCTGAGTTAATCCAAGTGTTCGCTTTACTTTGTTCCTCTAATTTAATCCATAATGAAATCACATAACCATAAGGTGGTGAGACGAATTCTGTACTAGCACCCGCAAATAACACACCTAAGGCAAGAATCATTAAATTAGGTGAGATACCAATTAAAATAAGTCCGATTAATACTGATAAACCTGCGGCCATAATCATATTTTTCGGCCCGACTTTATCAGTTTTAAATGTCGCAAAGATAATGGAGAAACAATAAGATAAATAAAACAGTGATGAAATTAAACCAGCCTGTGTCGGTGTCAGACTTAAATCTTGTGAAATATCTGGTAAAAACAAACCAAAGCTGAACCGACCCAGCCCATATGTCACAGCTATCATTAAAATACCAGGTATAACCAGCTTAGAAAACCTCATAAACTTCTCTCCTTTTAGATATAACGTTCATTCTATTTTAGTGTAAAAGAAAATCAGCATTTTTTAAATGCTGAAGTCTTATCTTTTTAAATTCTATTTGTATGCTGCTTCCCTTAAATACATCTCCGCAATACGTAATGCGTGATCTGTTGCTTTATCCACACCGACTAATGCGGTCATAGAAGTTGTGCCTTCTAATAGTAATGCATATTGAATCGCTAATGCTTCTTGATCTTCTAATCCTTGTTCTGCAGTGAGGTGCTCTAAATAATCTAATAAACGTTGTTTATGTCCTCTAGCAATAGAAACAATGTCTTGATTACTTTCAGCGTAATCTTCAATCGCTCTTAAGAACATATCACCTTTATAAGAATAATCTTTCAGCCACTTACAATGAGCTTTCACAATACAGGTTAGAGGTTGTACTTGTTTAGTTTTTGTATACTCATCTAAATATTCCCAATAGCGCGCTTCACGTTGTTTTAAAACCGCTTCTACTAACTTCTCTTTTGAATCAAAGTGATTATACAATGTCATTGTCGCAACGTTCGCTTCTTGAATAATCTGTTTCAATCCGACACCGTTGAATCCATATTCATAAAACAATTGTTCTGCGACTGCTAATAAATCGTTGCGTTTTTGAGACATAATCTTCACTCTTTCTTCATTATTTACTTTAATCTATCTTACAAGTCTCTTTTATCTCTGTCAAAACAACGAAAAAACCGAACACCCTGAAATGAGTGCTCGGTTAGACTAGATTTTACCTATTTAACGATTACTTATTTTTTAAGAGAATCAGGAATTGCTTGGTAGCCTTCTCTTACGTTGATCACATCTGTGAAGCCTTTATTTTCTAAGATACCGACTGCGATTGAACTACGTACACCTGATTGGCAATGTACATAGATTGGCGCGTCTTTATCAAATGGAACATCCGCATCTAGTAATTTACCGTGTTTGATGTGTTTCGCTTGGTCAAGATGACCTGCATCCCATTCATCATTTGTACGTACGTCTAATACATTTTCTTCTTTACCTGTCATGTCTGCACTGTGTACAGAAGGTGTCATAACATCATATTTCGGTAAACGGTAACCTGCGACACGGTCATAACCGATTAATTGAAGTTGGTAAGCCGCTTGTTGTACTAAGTCGCGGTCACCGATTAAATCGATGTCTTTGTCGTAGTCAAGATACCAACCGATTTGGTTAATGAAGCCTTTATCGAATGGAATATTGATTGTGCCGTATTCATGACCACCATGATACGCTGAGCGTGAACGTACGTCGAATGCAAGACGGTCTGAATCTAGACTTGGATATACATCATATGGTGTATATAAGTCTGTTCCCATTTGGTTGATATATTTCATATGACCGAAATGATGTGGTGGATCAGGTTGTTCTGAAGTGAGCTGTTTCACGAATGCTTCTTTATCATTCACATTGAATGCCCAGTTGTTTACACGTTCATAACCGAGTGTAGATGTTGGAACAGCACCTAGTGATTTACCACAAGGACTTCCTGCACCATGACCGGGCCAGATTTGGATATAGTCTGGTAATTCACTCACTGATTGAATAGAATCATACATTTGTTTCGCACCTTTTTCAGTTGTGCCTTCAACTTGTGCTGCTTTTTCTAATAGGTCTGGACGACCGATATCGCCTACGAAGATGAAGTCACCGGTAAAGAGACCCATCGGTACTGAAGAGCCACCGCCTTTATCAGTGAGTAAGAAACTGATACTTTCTGGTGTATGACCTGGTGTGAATAACACTTCAATATCAATGTTACCTACATCAATATGATCATGGCCTTTCACAAATGTTGTGTTTTCAGGCATATTTTTGTAGCCGAATTGTTCTCCGCCTTCAGCTGAGACATACACTTGTGCGTTTAAGCGTTCAGCTGCATCACGGATACCTGATGCGAAGTCAGCGTGAATGTGTGTTTCAGCTGCTTTAGTAATTGTGAAGCCTTCATCATCTGCGACTTCAATATATTTAGATAAGTCACGTACTGGATCGATAATCATTGCTTCTCCTGTACGTTGACAACCGATTAAATAAGAGGCTTGTGATAATTTATTATCATAAAATTGTTTGAAAAACATTCTAAAACTCCTTTACTTATTTGTGTTTTGTCTCTCTTTAGATAAATAAGTTATGGCTTGCGTTTTGTGTGTCACCGATATAGCTGCCTACACCGCCGTATGACACTTCGTCACGTAATTCTTCTTTTTCAATGCCCATGACATCCATGCTCATTGTGCACGCAATCAATTTAATATCTTGTTCGATTGCTTTATCTAACAATGCTGGAAGAGAATCCACATTTTTCTTTTTCATGACATAACGCATCATTAAGTTGCCTAAGCCGAACATATTCATTTTAGATAACGGCATTTTCACTGGTGTTTTCGGCAACATCATATCGAACATTTTTGCGATACCTTTTTTCTTCACGTTCGCTGGATTTTCTTTCTTCAACGCATTTAATCCCCAGAATGTGAAGAAGATTGAAACGTCACGACCTGCTGCTTTCGCACCATTTGCGATAATCAACGCAGCTAATGCTTTATCAAGTTCTCCGCTGAATAACACGATTGTTGTACCGTTTGCGGAATGTGAAACTTCCATTGCTTTTGGTTCTTCTTTTTGAATAATTGCTGTGACTTTTTCGTCATCTTGGTTAATACGTACTAGGGTATTACCTGTTTGTTTCACCCAGCTTTGAATGTCACTGTAGAAACCTGGGTCAGTAACTGTTGCTTCAACTTGATCACCTGGTTTAAGTTGTTTCATTTCTTGGCTTAAGTTTATGATAGGACCAGGACATTGTAAGCCACTGTAGTTTAATTGTTTGCGGTTATCTTTTACTTTCGTTTCTGTACTTTCTTTAACTTCTGTATTATCGTCACCTTCACTATAAGCCACATAACCGCCATCTAGATTTACAACGTCATAACCTTGTTTGTCTAGATACTCTGCAGCTTTTAGACTGCGTTTACCGCTTCTACAATAAATATAGTACGTTTTATCTTTTTTCTTATCGAACTGTTCTATTTGATCGACTGGATATAATTCCGCACCTTTAATGTGCCCGTCTGCGTATTCTTCAGGTGTTCTGACATCGATTAATTGTCCATCTTTTGCTAAACGTTCAAAATCTTGATTACTGAATTCATTAATGTGTTGTGTTTTCATATACTCCCGTGTTGCCTCCCTTTCAAAAATACCTATAGGGGTATCTTAAAGCCTTTAAGGATAAATGTCAAATGCCCTAGTGGGTATTTGACAAAAATTCTTTTTCCAACTACAATAAAACTACTCAGTCTTAATATGGGGGTATTATGAATGAATTATGATCAAAAAATGATTAATCGTATTAAACGTTTACAAGGACAATTGAATGGCGTCGTGAAAATGATGGAAGAAGATAAAGATTGTAAGGATGTTATTACACAACTAAGTTCTTCTAAAAGCGCATTACAACGCTTAATGGCAGTAATTGTCAGCGAAAATTTAGTAGAATGCGTTAAAGCAGCAGAAGATAATAACGAAGATTCACAAGCCTTAATTGAAGAAGCAATCAACTTGCTTGTGAAAAGTAAATAATGGATATCGTGACTTTAATTACGATGCTCCTTATCGGGGTATTTGACGGTTTAGTTTCTGGAATGGTCGGTATAGGTGGCGCAATTATTATCTATCCCGCTATTCTAATCATTCCGAGCCTTTTAGGTCTTCACACTTACACACCTTATCTCGCTTCAGGACTCGCATCCAGCCAAGTATTCTTCAGTACACTCAGCGGTTCGATTAAAGCGAAAAGCAATCCAGAATTCTCATTAAAACTCGTACTGTACATGGGTGCTAGCACACTAATTGGGAGTACAGTCGGTGCTTTCTTTACACAATGGTTCAGTACGACTGCAGTAAATATTGTTTATATCGTGGTCGCAATTCTTGCGTTGGTGTTATTATTCATTAAAGTGAAACCGCAAGAAAGCACACCGCACTTAAACCGTATGTTACTCATCTTATTCGGCATTGGTATCGGGGCCATTTCTGGTATTGTTGGTGCAGGTGGCTCGTTCATGATTATTCCAGTCTTGCTCGTATTCTTTAAATTACCGATGAATACCGTCGTCGCAAACAGTATCGTAATCGCATTTATCTCATCTATCGGTTCCTTTGTGATTAAACTCTTCCAAGGCTTTATTCCTATCGCAGATGCGATTCCTTTAGTCATTGGTAGTATTATCTTCGCACCGATTGGTTTAATGATTGGTAAGAAGTTACCGAGTGTTGTTCAAAAATGGATTATCAGTATATTAATAATCATCGCAGTCATTCAATTAATCTTTTAAATAGATGCCAAGTTCTGATATAGAGCTTGGTTTTTTATTTATACATATAGGTATCAGGGTATAAAATAAGCGTCTATATAGGTGTAACCCCCTATTTAAAGCAATAACTCAGGGTTAAACTTGTTTCTGTGAAGTTTTACGCTAAAATTAATAGTGAAGCGTTAAAACTACCTAGCTATATAGAAAGTGGTGAAATAATGGCTAAGAATCAAAAGCGAGAGATGTTATTACAAGCAGCAGCCGATATTGTGAATGAACAAGGTGTCAGTGCCTTAACACTTGATGCCGTGGCACAACGTGCAGAAGTGAGTAAAGGTGGACTCCTCTATCATTTCAATACCAAACAAGCCTTAATTCAAGGTCTAGTGGACCATGCGAATGAACTTTATAAAGAAAATGTTAATCATTATATTGATAACGAAAAAGAAAGTAAATGGCTCCATGCCTTTATTGAGGCAACACGTGAACATCGTAAAGAAAACAAAGCTGTGACTTCTGCCATTCTAGCAGCACAAGGTAATGATCGTAATTTACTCGGTCCCCTACAAGAAACCTACCAAGATTGGCAAAACCATATTGAATCTGATGGTTTAGACGCAGTGGATGCGACGATTTATCGTTTAGCTGTAGATGGCTTATGGCTATCTGAAATTTTCGGTTTAACATCTATCGACGAAGACATACGAGAAGCTGTCTTAGATCGCTTAAAAGAATTAAGCAGTAAATAAATAGAGGTATAACCCTTGTCATGAGAGGCTCTTACAAAAAAAGAGACTCTCTTTTTTTATTTTTCTTGAACAAAGGGGTTGAAATAAAACCGTCCAGTTGGTACACTAACAACCGTTGAAAAAAATAACTGAAACTCGGAGGGATAAATAGTCCATGAAAAAAGTAATGTTAACAGCAGCAATTACAGGCGCTGGCGACACAACAGAAAAAAATAAACATGTACCCGTAACACCTGAAGAGATTGCGGATGCCGCAATTAAATGTGCACGTGCAGGCGCAACAGTGGCACATATTCATGCAAGAGATCCAGAAACAGGTGGCGTAAGCCATGATGTTGAATTATATAGAGAAGCAGTACGTTTAATCCGTGAAGCAGATGAAGATATTGTGATTAATATTACTGCAGGCGGCGGTGGCGACTTCATCCCAGATATGCAGAACCCTTACCAAGCCGGAGAAGGTTCAGATATCCAAACACCAGATGAACGTCATGAGCCAGTTGGAGAATTATTACCAGAAATTTGTACACTAGACTGCGGTAGTGTCAACTTCGGAGATATGGTTTATATCAGCCCGACAGATTGGTTACGCCGTCAAGCACAATTAATCAAAGATGCAGGTGTAAAACCTGAATTAGAATGTTTCGATAGCGGTCATATCCGTTTTGCGAACCAATTAGTTTCTGAAGGTTTAATCGAAGGTGAACCAATGTATCAATTCTGCCTAGGTATTCCATGGGGTGCAGACAATGATGCAGAAACGATTGAATACTTCAAAACACGTTTACCAGAAAATGCTCATTGGTCAGCATTCGGTATCGGTAAAATGCAGCTGCCAACAGTAGAAGAAGCTGCGAAACGCGGCGGCAACGTACGTGTCGGCTTAGAAGATAACATCTATTTATCAAAAGGTGTTAAAGCGACAAACGAAGAACTAGTAGAAAAAGCAGTAGAAATCTTAAAAGGTTTAGATATGGAACCTATGACACCGCAAGAAGCGCGTGAAAAATACAATTTAACTCAGCCAAAAGGAGACAATTAAAATGAAATTTGCAGTAATAGGAACAGGCGTTATCGGCAGTGGCTGGATCACTCGCATGCTTGCGCATGGTCACGAAGTGATCGCAACTGACCCAGGTGAAGGCGCACAAGAAGCAATGATGGCACAAATCAAACAAAATTGGCCATACGCTGAAGAAATGGGATTAGCAGAAGGTGCATCTTTAGATAATCTGACTTTCACACCACACTTAGATGAAGCTGTGAAAGATGCAGACTTGATTCAAGAAAATGTACCAGAAGTTGAAGAAATCAAAGCAAGTGTCTTAAAAGAAATCGACACTTATGCACGTCCTGATGCAATTATCGGTTCAAGTACTTCAGGTATTATGCCAACTGAACTGCAAGAAGGATTAAAACATCCAGAGCGTTTAGTTGTAGCACATCCTTTCCACCCTGTTTATATCTTACCGTTAGTTGAAATTGTACCAGGTAAAGAAACTGCAGAAGACACAGTTGTAAAAGCTGAAGAACTTTATGAAGGTATTGGCATGGACGTCTTACATGTCCGTAACGAAATCGAAGGACACATTGCGGACCGTCTTATGGAAGCTTTATGGCGTGAATCATTACACATCGTTAATGAAGGTATCGCAACTACTGAAGAAGTAGATAAAGCCTTCACTCACGCAGCAGGCTTACGCTACGCACAATATGGTCCATTCATGACATTCCACTTAGCTGGTGGTAATGGCGGTATGCGTCACATGTTGAAACAATTCGGTCCAGCACTTAAGAAACCTTGGACTAAATTAGTTGCGCCAGAATTAACAACTGATTTATACAACGCAGTTGTAGAAGGATGCGAAACAAGTTCACAAGGTTACACAATGTCAGAACTTGACCAAAAACGTAATGAATTCTTAGTGAAAGTGAAAAAACTTGCGCAAGAATATTGGCCAACTGAAACACCAGGTATGAAGAAACGTCAACCTCAATCACAGGGGGTATAAATTCATGACACAACTCTTTACGTATCAAGTGACAGTAAAAGACGAATGGCTCGATCATAATAATCATATGAACGATGCAGAATACAACCGTGTTTTCAGTAATGCGACAGATGAATATCTCGCTTACTTAGGTTTAAGCGAAGCTGAAATCGAGCGCCGTCATTACACAGTCTTCACTTTAGAAAATCATGAAACGTATCAAAAAGAAGTTAACAAAGATGAAGATTTGACGGTGACTGTACAACTTGTCGATCATGATGCGAAACGTCTTCATGCATTCATGACACTGTATGATCAAGCACAAGATGTATGTGCCACATACGAAGTCATGTTAATGGGTATTGATACAGACTCAGGTCGCCCAGTACCCTTCCCTGAAGATATCGCACAAAATATTGAACAAGATGCTGAACTAGTAGATAAAGAAGGATTAGACCAACCTAAAGAACTTGGTCGTCAAATCGGTATCAAACGTAAAAAATAAGCACAATACTAATGAATCGATTAATATCACAATTTGCATAACACCCAAATGGGTTTCATATAGATAAAAAAGTTCCACTTGCGATAAGGTAAGTGGAACTTTTTGTATCTTATTATTGCTTTTATCATTCAAACCATCATTCAAAAAATTAGTACTGCCCTTTTAAAGATACATACTTACAAATAGCGATAAATCGAGGTTTATAAGACGTCCGCATCTCTTACTTCAGACAAACGTCAGTCAGAACTTTAATGCTAAAAAAGCGCCATGAACTCTTTGTTCAGGCGCTTTATCTTATGTACTATTTCGTACTTCTACTGTTTTGAATCTATCTCTGCATGATGTTTTCAATGGCTTCTATATCATGTTTTGAAGTATAGACTTTGATTGAAAAGCCGTTGGCTTTATCTGTATCGTAATACCAATTGCCATTTGAAATTTCATCAGGCCCATTATGAAAATCTGTGAAGTCATCTTTTGTCATTTTTCCAGGTACTACAAACACATGACTGACTTGATTGTTTGAATTATAACTGACACCGATATTGCCATATAATTCAGCTTTCTTGCCATCAATTGTTTTAGCACCTTCTGCACGACCATATTCTCTCTCTATCGCACTTTTGGTTTCCCCTATTTCAAAACCTTCATACCCCTCTGTATTAGGCGCATGCATATAACCTTGACTGAACATTGGTGAGTTCACATCAATCTCTACTTTATGCGTAGGTGGTAAATGTGACGCTCTAGGTTGTGCTTTACCAACTTGATTCGACCAAAATGCCAACACACCATAGAATAGTCCAGCGACTAGAGCTAAGAATACTAATACGAGTACACTACACCAAACGAAAGTTTTAATTCTGCCATGATCTTTTTGTTGATGTATGACCTCCGAACGAGAAAATTGACTTGGTGTACCACATTGAGTACAAAAAGCTTCACTAGACTGTAACGCATTTTTACATGTTGTACAGTATTTCCCCATATTCCTTCCTCCGATAAATCTTTTTCACAATTCAATTATATTTAAAACTTTGATAATTTTCTACATAAAACGTTTTAAGAAACTGTAAAGTTGTTAAAGAAAACTAAAAAAGTACCTCAGTTACCCTGAAGTACTTCAAAGTTTCACGTAAAACATAATACGATGACTAGTTCATTTTAATAATGATACGTCCCGCATCACCATTTGCGAGTTCGTCAAATCCTTCATTAATCTCATCTAAAGTTAATGTTTTACTTATTAATGGATCGATATTTAAACGTCCTTTTTGATAAAGATTAGTAAAACGTGGTATATCTCTATCTGGAACACAACTGCCAACATAAGATCCTTTAATTGTTCTTTCTTCAGCAGCTAGCGTTACTTGTGGAAAGGCGAATTGTTGACTTGGATCTGGCAATCCTGTCGTAACAGTTGTGCCTCCACGTTTAGTAATAGCGTATGCAGTTTCCATTGCTAGTGTGACTCCTGCTGTTTCAAATGCATATTCTACACCGCCATCCACATATGATTTTATTTTATCTACTATATCTTCATCTTTAGAATTAAATACTGCTGTCGCGCCTAATTCTTTAGCAATATCAAATTTGTTTTCATTAATATCCAAAGCAATAATCTCATTAGCGCCTGCAAGTCTAGCTCCAATAATAGCATTTAAACCAATACCACCGAGTCCAACAATCGCGACGTTACTGCCTGGTCTGATTTGCGCTGTGTTCATAACAGCACCTATTCCTGTAATTACTGCACAACCAAAGACTGCCGCACGTTCAAACGGAATCTCTTTGTCTATTTTGACGATTGAGTTTTCAGAGACAACTGCGTATTCTGCGAAGCCTGAAACCCCTAAGTGATGGTGAACTTCACCTTGGTTGTTAGATAAACGAATACCACCCTCTAACATTTCACCTTTTTCATTCGATTCTGCACCGTTCTCACACAATGCTGGTCTTCCTTCACGACACGGGATACAATGTCCGCAACTTGGTATGAAGACGCAAACGACATGGTCTCCTTTTTCGAAGCCAAGCACATCACTGCCAGTTTGTATAACTTCTCCAGCAGCTTCATGTCCTAACGCCATTGGCATAGGTCTAGGGCGACTGCCATTAATCACTGATAAATCCGAATGACATAGACCCGCAGCATGAATTTTTATAAGTACTTCGTGTGCACGAGGTTCGTCTAGTTCAAGTTCTTCAACTTTCAGTGGTTGCGATTGACTATAAGGCTGCTCACTTCCCATTTCATATAATACCGCTGCTCTTGTTTTCATAACTAACATCCCCTCTTTCTATTTCTCTCTACCCCCTTAGTACATTTTTTATACTTAACGCCTCCTTATACTCCCTGTAGTTACGCATTTATCAAATAAAAAAAGCTTCAATCGGAACTAAAACAAATAAAAAACGTTATCTCCGAATAAGCTTCAGAGATAACGTGAAAAGGTTATAAAATATGATTAATGATATCGAACTATAAGTTAATAATTATGCTCTGCTGTTGATGTAGCTGTCTGGGTTCACACTGTATTGGTTACCTACGCCACCTTGCATGCGTTGGAAGTGTAAGTGTGGTGCAGTTGAGTTACCAGTGCTACCTGATAGACCGATTTGGTCACCAGCACTAACATCTTGTCCTTGTTGTACATTTAAGCTGTTCATGTGCATATACCATTGATAGTTATTGCTGTTTTTCTCTTGGATTGTAACTTGGTTACCGCCACCATAGTTACTCCAGCCAGCTTGTGTTACTGTACCGTCTGTTAATGAGTAAACAGGTGTGTTTTCAGGCATACCATAGTCTACACCATAGTGAGCGCCGCCACCGTGATATTGACCATATGGTTGGATCTTAGGATGTTTAGTTAACCAACCTGCATCTTGTGCTGTTGCACCGTCTGCTTGGTTAGAAGGTGCACTGTCACCAGATGTTTGTGCTGCTTGGTCAGAACCTTGTGTTGAGCCGCCGCCTTGTTGTCCTTGAGCTGCAGCATTAGCTTGTGTTGTTTGTGGTGCTGGTGCTTGTGTAGCTTCAACATTTTGTGCTGTACCTGCATCAGATGTAGCGTTTTGTGCAGGTGCATATGTTGTATTATCTTGTGATTGGTTATATGTGTTTTCGTATTGTGCGTTTGATGTATTGTTGTTATAAGTTGCGTTATTTTCTGAAGCTTTGTTTGGATTGTTTGCGATATCTTCTGCTGATGGTGCTTCATTTACGTCATAACCATTTGCTTGGACATCTGAGTTTGATGCATTTGCTGAATAGTTATTGTCATCGTATTGGTAGCTAGGGTTTAATAAACTTTGTGGGAAATAGAAATAGTGTGTTGCCCCTGCTTCATCTACGATAGTGAATTGATATTCTTTATTATCAAACATTGATTGGTCCCAATTGCCATCTAATGTGTGGTGGTAATTACCTTGTGTATCTTTCGTGAAGTATGATCCATATGAATAACCTTTAGTCTGATCTGCTGTCTGTTGTGCTTGTTGTGTTTGTTGCGGTGCAACTTGGTTATTTTCAGCTGCGTCTGCGTGGTGACTGATAAATCCTACTGAAGAAACTCCCAAACCTACAATAGTAGCTGTTACTAATTTATTCATCATGTAAACTCCCGTCCTTAAAAATTTTATTGATTCGTTAATACGTTTTTCGTTTTTCTCTCAATCAAAATTACAAGACTAAAGGTAACACGTGAAGTACACTAAATAAAGGCGTATAATTGTTTTGTAAACAAATGTATTTTGCATGTAATATAGTTACTGAAATATTACTACCTTGTAAGTACTGTGAAGACGGGGTTAAAACGTCGTTCTTCTTATCCTTTGTTATCTCTTTATTACTATATTGAAATGTTTGAAACCCTTGATTTCCGGATATTTTAATAATGATTCTTGTGCACAAAAGCCTTATAACCCCTGGATTTGCCTTACATTTTCAATTTCAAAACCGCTTCTCTTCCATCCTCTATCACACTAACTACATACTCTTATTGTTTTCTTTACTTTGTTGATAATATCGAAATATAAAATACAAACCAACTAAAAAGAATAGGAAAAGTACGCCATTACCTATAACTTTCGCAATAATATATGTCATTAAGATAAAGGAAAGAAACGCTAAAGTAATAGAAATAATTAAAACCAACCACCTTATACTATCACTATTTTCTCTTCCAAGAAACACTCGACTTAAATGCGTCTTATAAAAATCTATCAATTTCAGATACAACTTCAGCATCGCTCCAACTGCTACTATAAAATAAACACCAAACACAATGATTTTTAAAATGTTCCATATGAAACCGAACAGTTCATTCATGATGATAATCTCCTTTATATTTCTATCACCTGTAATGCATGACGCATTTCTTTATCAATATCTTTTGTCCGCCACTCTCTGAAGTAGCCTAATGAAACACAACTATAATGGATATTATCCTTTGTGATACTTCCTCTGAAATGAACATGTCCCATCAAACTATAGCGTATGGGATAGTCTTGATATAACTTCATAAAGTCAGAAGTTCCGATAAATGCGTTGAAGTAATCAAAAATACGATGCGGCATTGGCACTTTAAAACTAGGGTCCGTCACCACATGTGTAATCAAAATAATATTTCTACCTTGAACTTTTTTCATATCCGCTTCTGCCAGTTCAGCAGCTTTACGAGACACTTCTCTATCTGGCATTCCCCAATCAACATGGACTTTATCTTGCCACGTTGCACCTTTAAAGCGTCTGCGTTCTAAATAATCTAAACTATATTTAGGATTTGCGTAACTATAGTCATACCAACCGCTATTTCCGACAATTGCCCATTCATCATTAATAATGTAAGGATTGCCCATCAATTGTTCCGGCTTACTCATAAAGAAATCATGAATCACTTGTGTAGACGTGCCATCTGTTGACCAATAATCATGATTGCCCGGAATAAAACGTACATCTATACCTGTTAATACTTCCATTTGTTGGATGAAGATATATGATTGTTGATGATCATTCGAAATATCTCCAGCAATCACTAACAAATCTAATTGTTCTTGTTTAACAAGCTGCGCTAAATGTTCTGTATATTGTGCTTCAGTATAATCAGAAGGGCGATCGATATGTAAATCTGAAATGACTCCTATTTTCATTTGTTTGATCCTTCCTCTTTATTGAACGTTTATGTATTATTTTAGACTAATTAAAAAGGAGCACAAGCATTACATGCTCATCCTCCTTTGAACTTACTACTATATAAATAGAAACTTAGTCTATCGTATTGAGTTGGATTAAGATTTTTTCTTGCGACTTATCTTGAATCAATTTTTCAAAACCATCTTCTTTAATATGGTCTAAAGTGATTTTACTAGTAATGATAGGTTCTGACGCTAATGCACCGGAAGCTAATTCATTCATAACTTGATTGTATGTGTCATTACCATATCCAACAGAACCCATAATATTTACACCCGTAAACAATAAGTTTTGCGGTACATTGAATTCTAAACTTTGCGTGTGGAAACTTACAATCATGACTGTGCCTCTTACACGTGTAGATTGAATGGATTGTGTAAATGTATCTGCCACACCGGCTGCTTCTATACTCACATCTGCACCTTCTGGATACATTTTTCTAATGGCCTCTACTGGATTTGTTTTTGTAGAATCAATCGTTGTATCTGCACCCATTGCTTCAGCTATTTTCAAACGTTCTTCAGCAATATCAATTGCGATTACTTGCTTTGCGCCTTGTGCTTTTGCGGCCGCAATAGAGAACAGACCGATTGGCCCAGCACCATAGACAGTCACAATATCCCCTTCTTTAATTCCAGCATCTTTAACAGCTTGATACGCAACAGATGCCGGCTCTACCAATGCTGCTCGTTCTAATGATAGCTCTTCTGGTACTTTGAATACAGAATTCTGCGGAATGATTGTATATTCAGCAAATCCTCCATCAATCTGTGCACCAACCGCATCTAAAGTAACAAAGCGTTCATATAATGCATTCTCTTGATCTTCGAACATCATCGGATAAATACAAACACGATCGCCTTTTTTAAGCTCTGTAACATCTGAACCTACTTCTTCTACTACACCTGAAAATTCATGTCCAAGCACAGTTCCTCTCTCCATCGGTACTGAGTCTGGATGCAAATATGCGTGCAAGTCTGAACCGCAAATACCTGCCCAAGCCACTTTCACTTTGACATCATCACTGCTCAGTTCTTTTAATTGTCTCTCTTGAACTCTAATATCTCTTTCGCCATACCAAACGGCTGCTTTCATTATGAATTCCTCCCTTTTTCTTTTGAAATTACGTTATAATGAAAACTTGTAATCTCAACTATAGACTGGTTATATGAAGGAATGAATTCTAAAGCAGAACTTTACTCGAAAGTTCTGCACACTTATATACAATTTGTGCAGAAAGAGGATAAACATGGATAAAAGAACAAAGTATACAATGGAACAAATTAAATCTACTTTATTAGGCCTCTTAGATACACACTCTTTTGAAACCATCACTGTAACTATGATTTGTGAACAAACAAGTATTAGTAGACGTACATTCTACAATCATTTTTCAGACAAATTTGAAGTGATAGATGAAATTATGAATGACTATACCCAAGCAATGCGCCAAGCCGCTTCAGAAAGTACACCTGAAAACTTCAAACAAGGCATACTGAATGGATTTAACTTTATTCATAAAAATAAGGTTGTTTTTATAAAACTTTATAAAAGTCCAGTCTCTAATCTATTTCTTACACGACTAGGTTCTGTCATTACTGAACTAGTAGAGCCTAAACTTAATCATGCTTACTTACAAATGCACAACATCTCAGTTCAAACTATCTTAGTTTTCTTAACTAGTGCAGTTTTAGGTATTGTTATTGAATCAGTTACTAAAAATGATGAGGATTATACAACTAAAGTTGAAGAAATAGCCACACTAGTCAAACCTTATTTCAAAACTAAAACAATATAATTATAAGTAAAATTTTAAATGAAAAGGTTATTTTCAAATTAATAATAATAAAAATGGGTATCCGTATATTGGAGAGATTTGTGCAAACAGGCCTCTTCCGCTAAGCCCTATAATCCATACTTATATCGATGCAGAAAGGGTGATATAGTGGAACAATTTGAAGCTTCTGATAGTGCAGTAAATCTTGAGGATATTAATTTCGCTTGGGATCAACTTATTACTGACGAAGACGAATTGGTGGAGGCTGGCTATCCTCAAGGTCTGCTCGAAGAGTGAATAGAGGATGGTGTTATCAAGCCTTTCTCTCCCAGAGGCAATAAAAGGCACTTTTATTCAAAAGATGTCTTCGTTGCAACTGTTCATCATGTCTTACGAACATAGCATGGTGGGAAGCAATGGATCGACCAATGGTTGATCCGCTTCCTTTTATATAGATCATACATAACAAAAAAACTGCCAGTTTTTACACTGACAGCTTATACTTCTTATTGGAACTCAACAAATTTTTCATTTGGCATTCTAAATGAATCACGTGGTGCTTTAGCTTGTTTACCGATTGCGATAATCATAACAGGTACATAACGTTCTAATGGATAACCTAGGACTTCACCAATTTGATCTGCTTCAAATCCACCAATCGGATTCGTATCATAACCATGTTGTTTCGCAATTAACATCAATTGCATAGCCATTAAACTACTATCGATTTTTACAATGTCACTCATTTGTTCTCGCGTTAAACTTTTATAACCGTTCTTTAAGAGTGGCAGGATTTGGTCTCTGACTTCTTGTGGCATCATACCTTTTTCAACTGCACTATCATAGATATATTCTGCATTCTCATAGCATTGCAAGTCGCCAAAGATAACGAGCATCGCAGAGGATGTGTCGTTCTGGTTCGTATTGAATTGAACGAGTGGTCTTAATTTCGCTTTAGCTTCATCACTTTCAACCACAGCAACTCTCCATGGCTGCATATTCACTGAAGAAGGTGCTGTCGCAGCTTTTTCCAATATCTCATTCATTTCTTCTTTTGAAATTTTAAACTCCGGATCGAACCCTTTTACAGACTTTCTACTATTTAGAATATCAGTAAAGTTTTCCATACTTTCACCTCATATATATTTTCTATACAATAGACTACAGGTTAAACTATGGTTTAAGGGAAGTGATTTGTTTTAAAAAGTACTCCATTCAAGAAGTTTCTGAGATGAAACATATCTCTAAGAGTAAATTGCGTTATTATGAAAAGCATGGTTTATTGATGAATATTGAAAGAAATGCCAATAATCAACGTGTATATTCTGAAACAGACATAGAAATTATCAGCTTAATTCAATGCTTAAGTTTACTCAATATGCCACTCAAGAAAATTAAGTATTACGTTGAACAACTTAACGAGAATAAAGCACAGATTTCAGATGTTTTAGAAGCACACCTTAAAGTACTTAAAGCAGAAAAAGATATTATCGAAATGCGTATTGATGTCATTGAAGAAAGATTACATCGCACTAAAATAACAATTTAGTTATTCAAGTATGGAATCTTTCTTCAAGCATACTTATATAAAAACACCCCCTTACTCTATCGTGTGTAAGGGGGTATTCGTCTACTGACTCTATTTTTTCTTTTATGTAGCTGTCTTGTCCATAAAAGATAACTTATGAATGGCTACCTTGCATCAATTGTATTTCGTTCTCTGCTTCTCTTCTTACTCTTGTTTTATCTGCTTCAACCCAACCTGGAATTAAGAACGCATCCACAATCACCCAAATCAACGTTGGAATACCAAATGTAAACCAAGCTGTTAATAGTGTTAATGCAATCATCCCAATAGCTGATCCCGTTTTGCCGAAATAGAAACGGTGTCCTCCTAAGCTTCCAAAGAAAAACCATAATACATAAGCAATAGCAGGTTGTTTTGCTTTGCTTGCGATTTGTGATTCAATAAAACTTTTTTCTTGTAAATTCATCAATGTTCCACCTTTCTGTATACTTCAATCAATCCTAATAAAAACTTAATAAATCTTACTATACACATCTATGTGGTCAATTATTGTCCAGTAATGCAATCTTTTTTGTTTTTCCAAAATAATAACTTTTAAATCTTCATTTTATTTAACTTTCTTGCTTACCGTTTACTTACCTTTGTTTTTGTTTACTCATAGCAACTTTTGATTTGATTAATACGCTCAATAAAGCTATCAATGTACTTTTGAGGTTCTAAAATACGTGCTAAAGGTGCCATTTGATAAGCAATATAGTATGCATCTAATTCCGTACAAGCGACTTTCACTATGATTTTTCCATCCTGTGTACGGTCTAGTACCTCGACGATCTTATATTGTTGGCGGAACAATGCCATTTTCGATTCATCAATTTCAACCGTGACGAGTTCTTTGCTTTTGACTTCATCAAACTTATGATTGGAAACCATAAAATTTTCAATCAGGCGGACGCGCTCGGTATAAACTGTTTTTTCATATTCATAAGTAAACCAATAGTCATAATGCATGTACATCGTTGATAATGGTTTCACTTCAATATTACGTCCTTTGAATTTCATCCATACTAAGTATTTTTGACTAATCGCTTTTTCGATTAACATTAGAGTTTCACCTGGAAATGTTTCATCCCGGTTATTGAAATGATCCAACATTTCACTTAAAACTTTTCTATCTTCAATACGCATGCCCTGTATTTCTCTTCTGAATAAGTTATACACATCTACATGCAAGATAGGTGTTAAGCTTTTAATTTTTACCATAAGCCCTAACAGTGCTAAACCGCTTAAACTGTTAGAATGCGTGATTAATTCATAGCCGCCCTTTTTATGTACTACCTCAGTATTTCTATTATTCCAATATTCACTTTCATAGAAAAAATCATTAATCGTTCTAATATCCCTTTGAATCGACTTCGTACTTACATTCCCAAAATCAGAGAGATCTGATTTTCTAACTGTTTCCCCATTCAACAAACGTGTGAAGATATTCAAGACTCTTGTTGATTTATCCATGTTTACCATCTCCTACAGTTCAATATACAGTTATAAGTGGACAATCTTTGTCCATTACACAATCTTCTATGTTATTTATCAAATAACCCACTTTATTATTATGAATAATTACCTGTCTTACCCCATTGATAAACCATTATGAGCAAAACTGTTTATTTTTATCTCAAAATATTGTTAAATGTAATTATAATAGTTACATTAAGAAGGTGAACACGGTGAACTTAGAATTTAATATTGCGGTACATGTGCTGGCTTTCTTAACGAAACATGCAGATGAACGTTTCTCAAGTAAAGCTTTGTCTGAGCTAGTTTGTATTAATCCCGTACAATTACGGCGTGTGACAGGAAAGTTAGTGGAACAAGGCTATATTGATACAGTTCGCGGTAAATATGGTGGCTATCAAGCTAATGTTAAAACAGCCAAAGCTGATTTAGCAGATTTGTTTCAATTATTTACTGCTGAACGGACACAAGGTCGTCTTTTTACAGGAAATTCTGCCAGTCATTGTGAGATTTCTCGAAAAATCGGGAATACTATGGCTAAACATCATGCGAAGGAACACGAACTGCTGATGCAGTATTATCGTGATTTCACAATTGAAGAAGTTTTACGTGAAACATTAACAGCAATTTAAGAATTTGGAGGAAGATTTCATGACACATTATGATTTAGTGATTATTGGATTTGGTAAAGCAGGTAAAACGTTAGCTAAGTTTGCGGCGAGTGAAGGTAAAGCCGTCGCAATGATAGAGAAAGATCAGAAAATGTATGGCGGTACATGTATCAACGTCGGATGTATTCCGTCAAAAACATTAATACACGATAGTTTAGAAGGCAGTTCTTTTGCGAGTGCGTTTGATCGTAAACGTGAAGTTGTAGACGCATTAAATAACAAAAACTATCACATGTTGGCAGATACACCAGGGATTGATGTGATTAATGCTACAGCGCAATTTAAATCTAATAAAGAAATCGTATTATTAGATGAAGCAGGCCAAGAATTAGATGTCTTAACTGCTGAAGATATTTTAATCAATACAGGTTCTACACCGGTTATCCCAAACATAGAAGGTATTGGTGACTCAAAACACCTTTATGATTCTGCAGGAATTATGGACTTACCATTTAAACCTGAACATTTAGTGATTGTCGGTGCAGGTTATATCGCGTTAGAATTTGCGTCACTCTTCGCACGTTTCGGCGTTAAAGTGACAATGTTTGTACATCACGATACATTGTTGCCAAAAGAAGACCGTGAAATTGTTGAACTTATTGAAGAAGATTTGATTCAAGACGGTGTAAACATTGTCTATAATGTAGAAACACAACGCTTTGAAGATCAAGAACGCAGTACAATTGTGCATACATCACAAGGCGAATTTGAAGCAGATGCTGTTTTACTTGCGACAGGTCGTCATCCAAATACTTCAGACCTTGGTTTAGACCATACAGATATCGAAGTCGGCAAACGCGGTGAAATAGAAGTTAACGAACACCTACAAACAGCTGTACCAAACATTTATGCAGCAGGTGACGTTACTGGCGGCTTACAATTCACATATATCTCACTCGATGACTTCAGAATTATTAAAGACAATATCTTTGGTGAAGGTAAACGTACGACAGAAAATCGCGGCGTGGTACCATATTCTATGTTCATTAACCCACCTTTCTCTCGTGTCGGTATGACTAAAGATGAAGCACAAGCTGCAGGTTATGAAGTACACGAAACAAATCTTGCGGTTAAGAATATCCCACGTCATAAAGTAAATAATGATGCACGCGGTATGTTGAAAGCAGTCATAGATGCAAAATCAGGTTTAGTACTTGGTGCAACACTGTATTGTCGTAACTCTGAGGAAATTATCAACCTTGTTAAACTAGCGATTGATCAAAACATCCCAGCAGAAGTATTAGCCAACAATATTTATACACACCCTACAATGGCTGAAGCCTTTAATAATATCTTTCAAGTTTAAGTTATAACGAAAGAAAGTGATGCATACTTTGTGTACGCATCACTTTTTTTATGTTTATATAAGGTTGTTTTGTTTATTTATTTGAATGTTTCAGCTTATTGTCTTGTTTTAGAAATATACGTAGATGGTTTATCTTTGTCGTAAATTGTTAAACCTGTAATATCTTTCGTATATTTAGCAGGTACGAACAGACTCACAATGTATCCGAATAAGAATGCGATGAAGAATGAAATAATTGATACATAGAATGGTGAGTTCGCGCCACCGATACCTTTTAATAGGTAAGCGACAATAACACCTGTGAATAATCCGACTAAGACACCGAATGTATTCGCACGTTTTGTGAAGATACCAACCGCAAAGATACCTGCTAAAGGTACACCGAATAATCCAGTAACTAATAAGAATAAATCCCATAAGTTGTTAGAATCCGCAGCGATTAAGTAAATCGCAATACCATAGCTTAATAAACCTGCGATGATGATTGTCCAACGTGCAAAGCGAACGTTGCCTTTATCTGTACCTTTACTGAAGAAACGATCTTTAATATCTTCAGAAATACACGCAGAAATCGAGTTCAAACTTGAAGAAATCGTAGATTGCGCTGCCGCAAAGATAGCTGCGATTAATAATCCACCTACAAATGGCGGCATTTGAGTCAAGATAAAGAATGGTACCACTGAAGACGTGTTGAAATCTTGTGGTAACGCTGCTTCGTGTTCATAGAATGAATACATCATTGTACCCATACCATAGAAGATCGGCGCTGAGATTAACGCTAATAAACCGTTAATCCATAATGATTTTTTCGTTTCATCAATAGAGTCTGATGCTTGATAACGTTGTACTACATCTTGACTGGCTGTATATTGATGTAAGTTGTTAAAGATGTTTCCTAGGAAGATGATCGGCAAGGCTGCCGCTGTTGTATTCAACTTCCAGTTATCTACACTCAATAACTTTTTCTCAGCTAATGCATCATGAAGAATTGTGCCGAAACCGCCTTTGATTTCCATTGCACCAATTACGATAATCATGAGGGCACCGCCTAAAAGGATAACACCTTGGATAAAGTCACTCCATACCACCCCTTCGAAACCGCCGAGGAAAGTATAAAGAATACATAAAATCCCTACTAAACTTGCGACTAAATAAGGATTAATGTCAGTAACGGCTGTAATCGCAAGTGTCGGTAAGTAAATAACGATTGCGATACGACCTAAGTGGAACACTACGAAGAGTAATGAACCGAGAACACGGACACTTGGTCCGAAACGTGCTTCAAGATATTCGTAAGCTGACGTTACGCGAAGCTTCTTGAAGAACGGTACGTAGAATGCGATTAAAGCCGGGATAATTGCGACAATCGCGATATTCCCTGCGATATACGACCAGTCAGTTAAAAATGCTTTTTCTGGTGTAGACATAAATGTAATCGCACTTAACGTCGTTGCATAGATTGAGAAACCGATGGCCCACGAAGGAAGGCGTCCACTGGCTGTAAAGAAACTATCTGTGCTTTGACCTGCGCGCTTAGTAAAGTACGCTCCAATTATTAACATGACTACTAGATAGGTAATGACCGCTACCCAGTTCCATGTGCCAAAACCCACTTGTTGCATAAACAACACCCCTTAACGTTTTATGTCGGTATTACAAGTTGTATTTATCAATAAGATTATTTAACGCTTCTCTGTTTGATTCATTGAAAGGCGCAAATGGACGTTTCGGCACACCGCCGTCGATACCACGTGATTTTAAAATCTCTTTAAGTGTTGGGTATAAGCCCATGCTTAAAACACCTTCAATAATGTCATTTGTATCATGTTGAATTTGGTAAGCTTCATCAATTTTTCCTTCTTTAGCTAAATCGAAGATTTGACGTGCACGCACACCGTTCACATTATAAGTAGAACCGATGGCACCATCCACGCCTGAAATCGCAGCTTGAACTAACATTTCATCAAAGCCTGATAAGATCAGTTTGTCTGGATATGCTTTTCTGATACGTTCTAATAAAAAGAAGTTTGGCGCAGTATATTTCACACCAACAATTTTCTCGTGATTGAACAACTCACCGAATTGTTCGATACTGATGTTGACACCTGTTAAATCAGGAATCGCATAAATAATCATATTATTTTGAGTTGCTTCGATTAAATCGAAGTAATATTGTTTAATCTCTTCGAATGAGAAAGGATAATAGAAAGGTGTTACTGCTGAAATGGCATCATAACCAAGTTCAGTCGCGTATTTACCTAATTCAATCGCTTCATTTAAATCTAATGAGCCTACTTGTGCGATTAATTTCACATCATCGCCGACTGCTTCTTTCGCAAGTCTGAAGATTTGTTTTTTCTGTTCTGTGTTGATTAAGAAGTTTTCACCAGAGCTGCCATTGACATATAAACCGTCTAATTTTTCATGTTCAATCGCGTTTCTCGCTATTTGTTTGAGGCCTTCTTCTTTCACTTGTCCTTGTTCATCAAATGGAACAAGTAACGCAGCATATAAGCCTTTTAATTTTTCTTCCATATCTAAATCCTCCAAGTTAAGTATTAATAGCACAATGGCTATCCTAAACATCCAACAATGTCCCTTGTTTATACTATATTTACACTTTCAATTGTAAACGCTATCATAACCCTACACAACTGGTTTTGAAAGATTGTAACAAAATATGGACAAAGTAATGAAAATAATTTTCAAAATTGGATTTACACTTCCTAGTTGAAGTATGCTCTATATATAATGAAGTGGAAGCAGAGGAGGAATCATCTTATGAACCAGATCGCAATAGATATCGGAGGCACAAACATCAAGGCAGCCCTCATCAATGAAAATCAAGAAATTAAAGATTATAAGAAAATCTCAACACCCGATAATGTGCAGACACTGATTATCGATGAAGTGTATCAATTAGCACATGAACTTATCACCAAACATAAGCTAGATAAACCCCATATCGGCATTTCCAGTGCAGGTGTTGTCGATTCAGAATTAGGAGAAATTGTTTATACTGGTCCAACTATTAAAAACTTTGATGGTACGAGTTTTCGTCGTTCTTTAAAAGACTTATATTCATCAATGACCGTACACAATGATGTGGATGCAGCCCTACTTGGAGAATTATCACTCAATGATTATGAAGAGGATAATATTTTTTGTTTAACTTTAGGCACAGGCATCGGCGGTGCATTTTATAATCAACAATTAGGTGTTTATGGTGGTGCACGTTATCGTGCGAATGAAATCGGCTATTTATTATATCGAGACACTGATCAAAAAACGTTTGAACAACGTGCTTCAACGTCAGCCCTCAAAGTTTTGATGCAAGAACGAGATTTTCAATATGGTACTGACGTGCCGAAGTTATTTGAACTCGCACAAACAAATGATAAACAGGCACAAGCTATCTTAGAAGAATGGGCAACTTATGTCGCAGAGGGTATTGCGCAAATTCAAATCATTTATGATCCAGGCTTGATTTTAATCGGCGGTGGCATCTCTTCACAAGGTGAAAATCTTATCCAATACATTGAACCTAAAATCAATCAATTCTTGCCACCAAACTATGGACACGCACCTATCCAAACAACAAAAACTGAAAATCACGCTGCGTTATTTGGCGCAATTACCGAAGGTTAAAGAAAAAACGCGTACTATCTCACAAGGTCTTAAAACCCTTGATAGTACGCGGTTTATTTAGTGTTCCGCATGTCTTACTGCAGACAACCGTTAGCCTTACTTGTCTTCACCTTTCTCTAATACTGTGCGACGTGTACGTTGATAAAGTTGATTCATATAATCATTGTTCAATAATAAGTAACAGATAATGTCCATCAAGAATGTAGTCGCAGTTTGTGTATTAATAAAGCGTGCATCATTGACGTTCGACTTCGCAGAAGTAATCAAAACTAAGTCTGCATGTTTCGTAATCAGACTGCCTTTATAATTAGTGACCACAGCCACAAAGGCACCTTGTTCATGTGCAATTTTTGCCGCATCGGCCAATTCTTGAGTTTCACCGCTATTAGAAATGCCGACAAACATATCTTGTGAAGATAATAATGAAGCTGAAATTTTCATTTGATGCGCATCCGTTGAGACATTACCTCGAATGCCCATACGCATCGTACGGTAATAAAACTCACTCGCAGTTAAACCAGAACTGCCGAGTCCTGCATAACTGACTTGTCTGCTGGTCTTTAAGTAATGCGCAAACCGTTTAATCTTCTCTTCTGAGATAAACTCTCCCGTTTGTTGAATAATATTTTGATGATAACGGTGTATCAATTGAACTAAAGGTGCATTCTCCACAACTTTCTCTGATTTTTCATGTTGTAAATTGAATTTCATATCTTGGAAATTATGATATTCCAACTTATTACTAAATCTAGTAATAGTAGCCGGAGAGGTGCCTATCGCATGCGCTAAAGAATTAATCGTTGAGAAACGATCATCTAATTCATTGGTACGGATAAACTCAATAATCTTCTTATCCATTTTAGTCAGTAAATGGCGGCTACGTTGAACACGATTTTCAAACTTCATGCCTCTTCACTCCCCTTAAGGTATTACATTTACTCTATTATATATGAAAATATTTTTCAAATGATAGTAAAGAATTGAATATAAATTTCATCGTGTTATGATATGAGTAACTTAACCGACAATCTTTGAACTACTATATTTACAAATTAACAATATTTTGGAGTGTGTGCTTATGTTACCACAAGGTTTAATCGTTTCTTGTCAGGCTTTGCCTGATGAACCGTTACATTCATCATTTATTATGTCGAAAATGGCACTAGCTGCGTACCAAGCCGGTGCAGTCGGTATTCGCGCAAACAGTAAAGAAGATATCATCGCAATTAAAGAAGAAGTACCGTTACCTGTTATCGGTATCGTTAAAAGAGATTATCCAGGTTCAAAAGTATATATTACTGCGACTTCAAAAGAAGTCGATGAACTGATTGAAAGTAAATGTGAGGTCATCGCGCTAGATGCGACAAAACAAGAACGTCCGAAAGAAACGTTAGAAGAACTTGTTGCTTATATTCGTGAAAAAGCACCAAACGTTGAAATCATGGCTGATATCTCCACAATTGAAGAAGCAAAACATGCAGATGAGCTTGGCTTTGATTACGTAGGTACAACATTACGCGGATATACAGACTATACTCAAGGTCATATCCTATATGAAAACAACTTCGCATTCTTAAGGGAAGTCTTAGATCAAGTAAATGCGAAAGTCATCGCTGAAGGTAATGTGATTACACCAGAAATGTATAAAGCAGTCAGTGATTCAGGTGTACACTGTACGGTTGTCGGCGGTGCGATTACACGTCCGAAACAAATTACAGAACGTTTTATTAACGCCGTAAAAGAATAGTCATACTACTTGGAGGATTAGAAATGCAACTCTACAACTTAAGAAATAAACAACTTGCCAGTCAATATGTCGCAATCGAATTCTTGAAACAAATTAAAGCACGCCCTGACGCTGTCTTAGGACTAGCTACAGGCTCGACGATGACAGATTTATATACTCAGCTCTCAGATTTATTAAATGCGAATCACGTCGATGTCAGTGGTGTCAGAACGTTCAACTTAGATGAATACGTTGGTGCAGGTCCAAAAGATCTGCATAGCTATTATGCATACATGCATCAACGTTTCTTTAACCAAAATGAACAATGGAATGAAGACAATATCTATATTCCGAGCGGTGTAGCTGAAGACTTAGATCAAGAAGCAAAACATTACGAAGATGCGCTTAAAGCTGTCGGTCAACCTGACATCCAAATTTTAGGTATCGGTGAAAATGGTCATATCGGTTTCAACGAACCCGGTACGCCTTTCGATAGCCAAACAAGAGTCGTAGACCTTACACCTTCTACGATGCATGCGAACAGTGTCCATTTCAAACACTCAGAAGATGTACCGAAACAAGCACTGTCTATGGGTCTTTCTTCTATCATGCGCGCAAAACGTATTATCTTACTCGCATTCGGAGATAAGAAAATCGATGCGATACAACGACTCGTTAACGGTGAAACTACAGAAGATTTACCTGCGTCTATCCTTCACAACCACGATAATGTAGAAATCATTGTAGATGACGTCATTTATCAAGCGATTAAATAATGACTGAAACCATTATCAATATTAAAAATGCCTTTGAGGACAATATGATGTCTTCAAAGGCATTTTATAGTTAGAACCACTTTTTCTTCTTAAAGATTAACAACAATACCACTACGATAATGATAGAAAATGCGATGAAAATAAAGTAGTTGTACTGACCATGCAGCTCTGGCATGTTTGTGAAATTCATGCCATACCAACCCGCTAAGAAAGATAACGGGAAGAAGATGGATGAAATAATTGTCAGCACATTAATCACTGAATTAATACGACTTGAGTGATAAGACTGATTATTGTCTTTAATATCATCCGTCAATGCTTCACAAGATTCTAATGTTGCATTTTGATGTTTCAAATGGTTATAAATTTGATGATACAAACGTGCTTTATCTTGACCGCTGTCATAAATATCTAATGTCTGAATCGCATTGACCATTTGTTCCATCGGCAGTAATATCCGCTTCAACTTAATAATCTCAGACCGTATCTCATACACTTGCTTCATAAATGCACGTCGTTGTTTACGATTCTCTTCTTCGTATTGAAAAGAAAACACCTGATCTTCAATCGCATTGACATAAGAGAAATAAGACTCTACAATCCCGTTCAATAACTTCAATGCGATTAATCCAGCATCTCGTTTTACTTTATTTGTCTTAACAGCATCAAACAACTGTGTCACCGTTTGAAGTTCAGCATCATGAACCGTAATCACATGATTACCATCTATCGTAATCCCTAATGGTTCCGCTTCAAAGTCCTTTCCATCTATCGCATGCATCAATAAATGTTCAACATCATTTTGAGCATCATGGTAGAGGTTCGGCCGTCTTAATGTATATATAGAAGCTGTAATCTCTTGAATATTCAATTCAAATGTTGTTGCGAGAAAATGCGTTTCTTCTTTCGTCGGCTGGATACAATCATACCAAGTAAACACACTTTCTTTTGGCACTTCTTCAACTTTATCTGTCGCAATAACTTCATGATCTGGTGTCACATATATACAACGTATCGCCATAGTGTACGCTCCTTTCTCTTTCTTATTTTGTATTTTAATTACCCTAATGAAAGAAAAAGTTTCATATACCTACAAAAACACTATCTTCCCTGATGATTCAAAAGAAGATAGTGTCTGCCTACATTCATTTTATACATGTCTGCGTTTTTGGTTTGCTATAAATAACACCAATGGTAAGACAACATAACCAATTACCATCGCAATAATCGCGAAGTAATTCGGTTCAATATGGTGTGGGGTCACAATAGAGAATTGACCTTTCCAATCAAACTTGATAAGTAACACTACGGTTAAAATTAATGCGATAATTGGTAAAATCACGTCTGTAAATTTATTTTTATAGACATTCGGCAATACTTCCCCTCGTGAACGATTATAATAAAACATCATCACACCGATAGGGACTACAATGAATTGTATAAAGCGTGAAATTGAACTTAATACAATGATACTTACCATATTATATTGAAAGGCCATCGGAATAATTAATGCGACTAAGAACGTCGTAATGAACGCATTGAACGGAAAATCATATTTCGTTCTTTGTTTAAACCATGCGGGTACTTGGTTTTCATTCGCAATTGCTTCTAAAATTCTCGGTGTTGAGAATGATCCTGCGATACTAATACCTACCATAGAGATTAAAGCACCATACAAAATAATATTCGAAATAATAGATGATTCAAACACAGTCACTAAAGATACGACATGTTTGCTGGTTAATACTGCGGTCGGATTAATCATCATAATGACCGCAATAATACTAATATAAATCACCGCGATAATTAAAATGGCCAATGGAATCGCACGTGGCAAATTCTTTTCTGGTGCTTTCATATCCTCCGCACCACTTGCGACACTCTCAAAGCCCACAAAAGCATAAAATGCCGCAATGACTGCCATCACAAAAGTTGATGTATTTAATTGAGAAACATCGACTAATTGATTAATGTCATTAAAGTGAGAATGACCAGTCATTATTACGACGATGAAACCAACAATAATCGTTGTGATTAAGGCAGCAAGTTTACCAATTGTAGCTAAGTTATTGAAAAAGGCAAATACTTTATTACCTGTCACATTTACCAGTAATAACACCACCATTAAAATCAATAACCCGATAGTCACTGATACAAAATCTTGGGCGTTACCACCGAAAATTGCGAGTGTGGTTTTCACTACTGCGGTCGCAATGACCCCCCAAGCAATACTTGCCGCAACAAAGCGTGTAATTCCTACATAGAAACCTACATTTTCACCAAATGCTGCTGTGGCATAAGCATAAGATGCCCCGCTTTTATTCACATATTTCGCTGCGGCTGCGAAAGTAATCGCTAATACTGCCGCAAAGATTGCAGCGGCGGCATAAACTACTAAAGTATACTTACCTGCTTTTTGAATAACCGCTCCAGGTGATAAGAAAATACCTGAACCGATAATAGAGTTAATCGCTAAAAGGACAATAGACCAAAATCCTAGTTTTTTCATGCTGTCATCTTCTTTCAATTTGATCCACAAAATCTTTAAATAGAGCATCCATACTGTTTTCATGCCACAACATTTCAGGGTGCCACTGAATACCGACCATATATGGATATGATTCTGATTCAAAGGCTTCAATCACCCCATCATTAAATTGTGCCATGACTCTGAAGCCTTCTGCGAGTTGATTAACGACTTGGTGATGGAAAGAGTTCACATAGAATCGACCTTCAGGAAATAACGCACTTAGACGTGTGTTCGGAAAGACTCTGATTTCATGTGTCTTCTCAGTCGGATTCGTTGGTTGCCAATGTCTGAGTGATTGTATTTGACGATACGACGTATCTTGGAATAAAGAACCACCGTGGAAAACATTTAAGACTTGTGCACCACGACAAATCCCTAGAATTGGTATAAAACGTTCTTTCGCTTTCTCTATCAATTTAAAATCAAACACATCTCTCGCAAGTAGCGTTTCGCCTAATTTGTCTTGCGGGTCTTCATTGTAAAGTTGCGGACTGACATCTTGTCCCCCGCTTAAGAGTAAAGCATCTACTTGTCTGATTTGTGCTTCTATAATGTCATCGTTATCTGTTATAGGAATAACCATCGGCACAGCGCCTTGTTTCACAATCGAGCGGATATAATCCTGATTGACATAACAACGCTTATAGCCTGGAAACATTCCTGCTTGATCCGTTAATATATTTGCGGAAATACCTATCGTTTTCATGATGTCTACCTCCTGTTGTTGAATAATTTTAATTATAGTGAGACCGTCGGAATTGTCAATGTGAATTCATAATTTTCAGATATCATCCCAATAAAAAAGACAACCTCCAATTGGAAGTTGCCTTTTAGAATCTATAAATTAAATGATTTTTTGTAACTTTATTAATGCGTTTCTGATTTCTACAAGCTCTTCATATGAGAAAGTATCTGCGCATTTTTTACTAAAATCATGAATATAATCATTAATACTCTCTTTATATTCTAGTCCTTTTTCACCTAGACCAATGATGGATGAACGTTTATCATGGTCATCTTTATACAGATAGATATAATCTTTTTGTTTCAACTTTTGAAGTTGTTGGCTGATGGCACTTTTAGAGACATCTAAACGTTGTGCTAATTCACTTGGTTTCATATCTTGGTTTTCTACTAAGATGGTCATAATCACATGTTGCTGATTGTTTAATTTAAAATGTGAATACTCTCGTTCTTGCTGCATGTATTCTATCGCAATCTCTTCGTTAATTTTGGTGATTTCCTGAGCGACATGTTCAATTTGCGTTAGGTTTGATTGTGTCATGTTTACGACTTCCTTTTTTCACTGTTTTTAATTCAATAACTGTTGTTTGATCTGCTTGTGTTTCATTATAAGGGGCTTCTGTTGCGTTCTCAACGTTCACTTCAGTTGCTTCTGTGACTACAGTTTCTTTTTTCTTGAACCAGTTTTTCGGGTTTAATTTGCTTTTGTATTTTTTAACGACTTGTTTACCAAGCAATACGATTGATACTAAAATATTAACTTCTCCAAATACTAAGACACTGCCGATAATAATTCCTTTAAGTTTTAACGCAATCGGTAAGAATCCGATAAGTGCTGCAACACCGTACATCGCTGCTCCAATAATTAAAAGTGTAATTCCTATTTTAAATTTTTTCGATTTATTTTTAAGCATAATAACCGCCTACCTTTTCCTTGTTTTATTTAATTAGTTTAGTTAACTTAACTAAATTATAAGTGGTGTTTTAAAATTTGTAAACCCCTAAGCTCAACTTTTTTTAAATTTTTTGATTTGCTTCATATCAATACGCTTTAAAGCCTTGTCACTAAAGAATTTCTTTTAAAAATAAATATAAAAAAATCCTCTTTCATTAATGAGATACTCACTTGAAAGAGGATGAAAAAGACTAATTTCATTTGTATTAAGTTAAAAGTTTACTTTGAGCCGCTTCGCCAAATTAATAATGAGCACGATAAACAACACTGTCAAAATAATACTGCCTTCGATACCCATCGTACCGCCAGTCAGTATGTTATCCGTATGATATTTCGTTTTAAACAAACTGAAATTCAGTTCATTTCCACTGACATTAATCCCATAAATACAACCTTGTACGAAGTTCCATATAATATGGAACCCAGCAACTGTCCAAATCGTACCGTCGATTCTGTAGATTAAAGACAAGACAATACCGACTAAGAATATATTCGTCACACCGACAATGGAAATATTAGGGTTCATTCCATGGAGTAAGGTGAAGACCACTGCTGAACACACAATCGCAAAACGATCACCATATCGCTGTGTTAAACGTGTTTGGAGATATCCACGCATCAAAAGTTCTTCTGCGCTTGCTTGAATACAAAATCCAATAAATGCTAAACCGATACCTAATAACACCGTTTGATTCAGCGTATTACCGACAATTGAAATATTTCCAAATAACACTAAAATTAAAATCACTACAGAGAAGACGATAAAGCCGAATAAGCCTCCGATACCTAGCTTTCTAAAAGCATATGTACGGTAAATACCGACTGAACTTAACGGAAGGTGCTCTCTGTTATGTACATACCAAAAGAGAATTAATATTGAAAATATAAATGGGACAGGAAGTAGAATGACTTCTTGAAGGGGATGATTTCTGACCATTAAATAAAAAGGCCCCGCAAACAACCCGCCACCTAGCATCATCAAGATGGATAAGAGTGAAAACTTAAGCCAACTTCCCTTATAATGTTGTGTAAATTGATTTTCCATAAGTTGTTCTCCATTATATAATTAGTATAGTTTATCTATTTAATTTTCTCACAATCGGATATCTACCGCAAATATTATTTTTTAACTTCATTAATCAAAGGACGTGACATCTATGACGCTATTTAACATCATCTTAGTACTTATCATGTTTTTAGCTATTGATTATTTGGCTAATCTCGGTAAAAAGAAAAACGCATTCCTACAAACAGCACTCTTAAGTACACTCTTAATCTTGACCGCTTTTATTGCTTTACTGCTAGGCGTATCTATTATCTTATTAATAAGCGCTGTCATTGACTTGGGTAATGATTTATTCATAACGGGACTCTTAATGATTTTAACAAGTGGAATTATTGAATTTTTCTTACTTCGTTATTTCATCAAACGTTGGTTCAATGATGTATGGACCTTAACTGTCGTTGAATACTTCATCCAATGGTTATTAGTCTATCTCACCCTCTATCAAGTAATGACACAGTCATTATCTAGAATTAAATTAGAAGTCGACATCCATACGCTGTTTCATATCTTGAATATCGAAGCTTTGAATTTAACGTTATTGCCTGTGCTTTTAATCAGTTGGATCTCCCTCATCATGCATAAGATTAATCTCAGACAATGAAAAAACCTATCCTCGCATATATGGATAGGTTTTTGAAGTTCGTTTAATATTCAATGTCTTTTGCGAATGGGATAGAGATTTGCGCCCCAGCTTTTTGAACTGTATAAGATGCTGCTTTATTCGCAAAATCAATCGCAGTTTCTAAATTCATTTGTTTCACGTCAAACGCACTGACAAATGCGCCGATAAAAGTATCTCCGGCTGCTGTTGTATCCACAACATCAACTTTATATGCTTTGACTAAGTCAGAGTTGCCTTTGACTGCGTAATACGTACCTTGTGCACCGATAGTAATTAATACGACTTTAATTCCTAAACTTAAGAAATAGTCTGCGTTTTGAGCCATTGATTTTTCATCCGTCACTGGAATACCAGATAAGATTTCTGCTTCAAACTCATTCGGAATAATCACATCTATCAGTCCTAATAATTCTTCAGGCAATTCACTCGCTGGTGCTGGATTTAAAATCGTTGTAATACCATGCTTACGCGCAATTTCAAACGCGCGGATAATCGCCGGTATAGGGACTTCTAATTGTGCCACTACATAATCCGCTTCTTTAATCACTGCTTCAGCTTGTGCCACATCTTCAGGTGTAATATCCATATTCGCACCGCCATAGACGTAGATGGTATTACTGCCGTCTTTATCTACTGTAATAAATGCTTGTCCCGTATCTGCTGTTTCTGATTCTGTAATATACTCGGTATTCATTCCTGCTTCTTTGAAACCTTCAAACATAAAGTCAGCTAAACCATCTTTACCGACTTTTGAAATAAACGTCGTATCTGCGTTCATACGTGCTGTCGCAATCGCTTGATTCGCACCCTTACCCCCGCCGTATTTCTTTTGTCCTTCTTTGACATGCAAGGTTTCACCAGGTTTCGCATAACGCTCAACAGTTAAGAACTGATCCACATTCGTTGAACCTAAAATTACTACTTTATTCGTCATACTGTATCTCTCCTCGCTTAAAATGTCACATTAGATTCTAAAATAATATTTGAAAATGGTGTGATTTCACCTGTACGTATATTGCCTTTATTTAATGGATGACTTAAGTAGGCTTTCATTTCTGTATGTGGAATAAATTCAATCTCTACATCATCCTCTAACAGTGCTTTAATTTGTTTTAGCTGCGCTGGGTTATGTGTTTTAATTTCTTCAGCTAAATAGATTTTTTGAATTTTCATTTCTGTTAAGACTGTTTCTAGCACATCAATAAAGCGTGGCAACTCTTTTGTGACCGCTAAATCAATTCTACGTGCATCATTTGGAATCGGCATACCCGCATCATTAATGGTTAATAAATCAAAGTGGCCGATTGTCGCAATGGCTTGTGAAACATGACTATTTAATACAGGGGTTTTCTTCATTTCTATTCCCTCCAAAATTATTTAATAAATACTGTGACTGTTGCGGCAGCTAAAATTAACACTAAACCAACCATCGTAATCAACATTTCTTTCTTCGTCTTACGTTGATTTAAGAAATAAATACCTGTTAACGTCGCAAGAACCACTGACGTTTGAGATAAGATAAAGCCTGTCGCAAGACCATTCATATCTGGTTGTGCTGAAATTAAGTAAGTTAACGCCGCAAATGCGAAGAAGAAACCTGAAATGATTTGAAGCCATGTAATCTTATTCTTAAATGGATTGTCTTTCTTCATCATTGTTAAACCATAGATTACTGCGACGAGAACCATACCCATAGCTTGAGGTAAGAAGGCTGCTTTTCCTCCGATATCTGTCGCTTGTGGTGCAGCTGAATATAGCCAATATCCAATTTCACCAATCAGCAAGATAACCACTGCTTTCTTTAAGTTACCGCTGCTTTGTTCCTCAGGATGTTCACTCCATACTGTCATACGTGCACCGATTAAAATCACAATTAACGCCACAAAACCGATAATTTTATTGCTTAGTCCTGGCCAGTTACCTAACGCAAAGACACCCCATAATGAAGCACCAAGCAATTGGAAAGCTGTTGTGACTGGCATTGCTCTTGAAGAACCGATAAGTTCAAAGGCTTTGAATGTTAAAATTTGGCCGAAACACCAACCTGCCCCAGAAAGCAACGCAAACATTAAGTTCATACCTGTCGGGAAGTGTTGGGCTGTCAATCCCGCAAAGACTAACGCAAAGATTAATGTCCCTACCGTCGTTCCGATAATTTGATGGACTGGTTTACCTCCGAACTTTGACGCAATCGTCGGGAATAAACCCCAACCAAGCAATGGACCTAAACCAATAAGTAAAGCGACTAGATTCATGAATAACACCTCTATTTTTTTCTAAGTGGATTTAGTAAAACGTTTTACTTTACTCACATACTAGCACTTTTCATTTATTTTGTATACGTTTTCATATAGATTTAAGATTTTCGACACAATAAAAAACGAGTACACTTATCAAGAGATAAGCGCCCCGTCTTTGATGAATGATTATTGATTTAATTGTTGTGTTGTTTCTCTGACCACGAGTTCATTCGGCAATTCAATACGTTCTACCCCTTGGTCAGTCTCCGTAATTTTCTTCACGATTAATCTCAGTGCTGTTTCCCCAATTAACGCAATGGGTTGGGCTACTGTCGTTAATGCCGGTGTCATATATTGTGAGAAACTGATGTTGTCATAACCTACGACTGAAATCTCTTCAGGCACAGTTTTTCCACGTTCATTTAAGCCGCGTATCAGCCCGATGGCCATTTCATCGTTAATCGCAAAAACCGCAGTCACTTGACTGTCGATGATTTGATCAACGATTTGTTTACCGCCTGAAGGTGACAGTTCTGTTTCTATCTTCAACGGTTTTTGAACATCATGGGATTCGCAATAATCTTCAAAACCTTTCACACGTGCCTGCATATTCGACATCATTTCATACGGTTGTACAATGGCAATATGTTGATGATTTAAATCAATAAGATGTGCTGCCGCTAAAGCACCGCCTGTCTGTTCATCTGTTCGGATGATATCGGTATACCCATTATCTTCACTTTGGTCTAACACGACATAAGGAACATTGTGTCTCTCTAAATAATTGTTCATACTTTCAGGTTGATCGATTAATCGCGCAATGACTAAACCGTCCATGCCTCTTTCAACTAAATGCTTGATGTTATGTTCTAGATGGTCACCTGAAGTACTTAAGAAGAATAAATCCACATAGTCCGGCTTATGTTGTTCCATACTCTGCATAATCGCTGAGAAGAAAGGGTTCGTTAAACTGGGGACTAAAACCCCGATTAATTTAATCGTATGTCCTCTTAATTGTTGGGCATTTTTATTTGGAATATAACCTAATTTATCTTTAGCTGTTAACACTTTATCAATTGTCGCTTGCGAAAAGCGTTCTTGTTTATGATTTAAAATGTGCGAAACCGTGGTTAAGGATACACCTGCTTCTTTTGCGACATCTTTAATTGAAACTTTCTTCATGAGTGCTTAATCCCCTTACGTTGACAGACTCGCTTACGCAAATGTGCCACCTTTTTATCTCTTTCATCATATCATCTCTGATTTCGTTTGTAGAGTTCAATTCAATACAAACAGCCTATATTGCGACATACAATACAGGCTGTTGTTTAAAATACTATGATTTTATATGACTCGCATTTTGAGCGTCTTGTTTTTTAAGTTCCTCGCAAATACTGTGATAGATACGTGCACAGTTCTGATGATCGATATGGTCGAAAATCAAGCTACGGTCATAGTGTTGCGGTTCATTGTGTTTTACTTTGTCGGTAATTTTACTGATTAATTCATTTTCTGAATACGTAATATCACCGATAAATGTTTCATTAATCGGTCTTAGAATGCCTTTTCTAAAGAACTTGTTCACATCAAAGTGATAGAAAATCACAGGTTTATCCATATAGTTAAAGTCCGTGCTGACTGTACTGAAGTCTGTAATCAGTAAATCATGTTCAATCAATAAGTCTTGAACAGTTTTCGTCCCAAGCTCTATAAAGTTCACATGTTTCAATTCATGTTCACTTAAGTAATCTTGGAAGAATTGTTGTGCTCTATAGTGCGGATAGAAGTTGATTTCTACACCATATTGTTCACTTAAAGCTTTTAATTCAGGATTGTTCAAGAAACTGATATAACGTCTTAAGTATTCACTTTTTTCAAAGGCTTCATTACTGTTCAACCAATCACGCCATGTCGGCATAATTAAGACTTTCTTCATTTGTGGTTTAGGTTCTAGCGGCAATCTATCATAACGTGCTAAGCCAGTCACTGCGATTTCTTCAGGTTCATAGCCCATTTCATCAACTACGATATCGTATTTCTCATGATGGCTAGAGACGTTGAATAAATCGAATGGGTCATCATAGAATTTCTTATGATATTCAACATTCTTTCTACCGAGAACTCCGTGTTGTAAGAAGATTTTAATCGTTTCATCATAACCGAAGAATTGTGGTGCTGCTTTATATGGCATAATATTTTCGATATCATGTGTACTCATGACCACTTTCGCTTGTGGGGCGATACGTAAATATTCATCTGAACCAAAGACTAAGACATTCTCCATATCTTTGATTTTTTCGTAGTCTTTAGATTCGCCATCAATGACGTAATAAACATCCGCTTCCGCATGTTCGTAAAGCCACTCAAAGAGCTGAATGCCGCTTTCTTGTGCTGTATCCGTACGTTCTCCGACCATCCAGATATTCGGATCTTTATGATTATGGTCATTTAAAATTTGAAGTTGACGTTCTGTCATCGTAAACGTTTCAAATTTAATGTTTTTAAATGGCGTCAATGTCAACATAAAGAACGTCGTGAGACCATTCTCTTCTACTGTTTTTAACGTATGGATGCCGTCTTTCTTATAGACCCCTTGACGGTATTTGATTTTTTCTTTTCTGATTAATGTATCTTCATCATAAATTGTGATGAAGACATCGATAATCGATTTATTTTCTGTCAATAACATATTCAATTGGTCATAATCAATTGAGATATCATAAACGTCTCTCGCAATCGGTAAATGATATTGATTGCCTGAGATACGTTCTTCAAAGGTTAAATAATATCTGCAATGTTGATATAGCGGATGTGGCTGGAAGTACATATTCAAACTCTCTTCTGCCACTTGATTAATCCCTAATTTAAATTTAGGTTTACGGTGTGTAATGGTTAAACCGTATCGATTGCGGATTTGAAGCTGGTAAATTTCATGATCGATTTGATGTAAGGCATCAAACGGTCTTGTTTTACCTTGTAGTAAATAACAATGACCATTAATCTCAATAAGTAATTTCTTCTTAATCGTTGTTTCTAAATGATCTAAAGCTAATTTAACTGTGACTTTATTACCCATCATCACTTGTGTCGGTAAGTAAACTGCGTTTTCGTAATCGACATCAATTAAACCTACTCGGATTTTATCCATCTCATCAAAGCTGCCTTTGATGAAGAATGACAGGTTGATATCTTCTGTGTTCATTAACTGAGTCATATAAACTTGGTCTACTGCGTAATACATACGATCAATCGAGAGTTGTTCATCCGTCCAGTCATATTCCATAAAGTAATGATGCACGACTTCTGGAGATTCAATTTTAGCTGGATACATCGTCGTCCCTTGTATCACATGTACTTTATAATTTTCTTTTTTCAAACGATCTTGGATATACGTGTAGTTAATCTTGTTATCTCTAAGATCTAGTACTTTCATATTTTGATCGTTGATTAAAAACACACTGTCTATGGGTGTTGAACTCGAAACTTCAATTGTGTCAGGACCTGCGCTTGTTAACACGATAGGTAAAGCTTCGTTCACAAACTTGAAGCCTGTTTTAACTGGTTTAATCGTAATAGATTGATTAACAATCAGTTCGAAAATACCGTGATCCATATAGTATGTACGTCTTAATTCCGGTGCACGTGTCAGCCATAGGGCTTTTTGACCGTAATAGAATTTTATCGTTTGTGCAGGTTCAGCATGTGTAATAAAGTCGCTTTTAATTGCGACGATTAATTCATTTTTTTGATGTGATAAGATGTCGAACGTAATTTCTTGTTCGTCTAAAGTAATCGAAAAGTTGCGTGTATTAAAATAGATGAAATTTTCGTGACTGCATTTAAAAATAATAGTCCCTAGTTCTTTAATAATGTCACGAATCATAAATTGTCTAGTTAATTTATATCTGATTTTTTCAAGCACTATTTAGATGACTCCCTTCAACTAAATTTCTTCATCATTCATCCCTTGCGTCTCTTTTACATCTTCAGGTGTTTCAATATCCACTTCTGAAAATGCTTGATGGCGTTGTTTTAAGAGACGTTTCCAAAACCATCCTAGTATCACTACAGGAAACAACCACAGGATGTTCTTCCTCATATCCCTCACCTCTATTTCCCATAAATTATAACATGATACATTAAAAATATAACAAAATTTTTCGCATTATCTTTTTTAATGTGAAAAAAGATAATTAAAAACAACTAAAAAAGTTACTTTAAACCATTTCGGTATTAAAAAACACAGACTACAACTTTAACTTTTCATAAATTTTATTTATGAGATAGATAAATGAACACTCAGTTCGTTTTAATTGCTTAACTCCTTCAAACTTTTTAGACTAGTACTGAGGTTAAAGAGAGGAGGCATCACCATGAATCATTGGGATGAAAAATTTGATTCCGACACATATATTTATGGTAAAGAAGCGAATCAATATGTTAAAAGCGTCTTTTCAGAAAAAGTAGATACACCAAAGAAGGTATTGATGTTAGCTGAAGGTGAAGGACGTAACGCAGTTTATCTTGCGACATTAGGCTATGATGTCACAACGTATGATTTATCTAAAGTCGGCATTGAGAAAGAATTGAAACTTGCGGAAGAAGCAAGTGTTACAGTCGATGCGAACTATGGTGATATCACTGCGTCTGATTTAACTGCAGAAAATGCCTATGATTATAGCGTGAATATCTTCGGACATGTTCCTCCAGAAGGTAAACGCGGGATGTTCAATAACTTAATCAAACCTTTAAAATCAGAAGGTCATAGTTACTTTGAACTTTATTCAACAGAACAACTCGAAAATAAAACAGGTGGCCCACCAAACAAAGCCATGCTTTATGAAGTAGATGAAATCAAAGGTTATCTTGAAGACCTTCCTGTTAAAATCCATAGTCTAGAAAAACGAGATATTGAACGTAAAGAAGGTACTGCACACACAGGACATGCGAGCGTCATTCAAGGACATATTGAAAAGCTATAATAAATAAATGAAAAGCTGAGACATGTATTTAAGCATACTTTGTCTCAGCTTTTATTTGTTTTTTGAAATATCACTGATGTTTCGCATGTAAAGAATGCGATTGTGATGAGCTCACACTTGTATTAGCAAACTTTTCAGCGACTATCGCTACTTTCTTTCATTTTCTAACACTTCGATTGACTGCTTATCTCTTAATACTTCATCAACATCGCTTGAAGGATATTCAAGACCTATTGGTAGCCCTGTTGGTAGTTTTTCAACTACTGATTTCCAATCAATAATACCTTTATCTAAGGATACAACGATAAAGTTACCGTCTTGTTCTGCTAGATTTTTCAAGTGAATATAAGTAACATATAATCCTAATGTGTCAGCCGCATCAACTTCACTTTCTTGAACATATCGGAAATTACCCAAATCAAATGTATAACCTATATTTAATTTAGCTTTTTTAGCATCTTGTAAGAATTGATTAACCTTATTAATCGTTCCTGACTGTTGTGTTTGATCATTTTCAATCGTAAAGTTAAATGGTTGATCATTAATAAAATTCAGTTGTTTTAATTGACTAAAATGTCGATAATTTCCAATCGACATCTTTACATTAGCCACATTAAGACGTTTAGCTTCTTCAAAATATTCGAAAATTTTAGGGTTTAATTCACCGTCATCTAAAAATATATAATCGGGCGGGGCTGACCCAAAAGTAGCTCCTATATGAAAAATAGAGGTCTTTCCATTTAGATAGTAGTGGAAAGACCTCTATTTATCTTTTGAAAGTGAATACAAAAATAAAGCACACTCTGCTATAATATAGGTGATTAATCCATTTGAGAGAGGTGCTTTATCATGTATCAAAATTATACCATAAACCAACTTTGTTTGCCTATAGATCTTGAAATTAAATTAGAAGAAAATGATTTTGCTCATGCCATTGTGCAGTTTGTTGACTCTATTCCCGATGAAGTCTTTCTTCCTTATTATCAATCTATGGGTAGACCCCAATATCATCCTCGTATGCTACTTTCCATTATTCTTTGTGCCTATATTCAAGGGGTTTATTCGGGCCGCCAAATACAAAATATGCTGATAGATAGTATTCGGATGCGCTACTTATCTCAAGAGCAATTCCCTAACTTTCGTACTATTAATCGTTTTCGCGTTCATCCGATTATGAACGATATTCTAGATCATTCATTTGTTCAATTTCGTGAGCTACTGGTTCAAAGTGGCTTAATCAGTGGCAGTGCTCTATACATTGATGGTACAAAAATTGAAGCGGATGCGAATAAAGGTTCTGTTGCAAAGTTTCCGATAAGCTCATTTTGAGGTAAAATAATTGAAAAAGATAGCTTGGAGGAATGAAGATGACTCAGTTCAAAGGAAAACAATTTCAAAAAGACGTGATTATCGTAGCCGTCGGCTACTATCTTCGGTACAACCTGAGTTATCGTGAAGTGCAGGAAATTCTGTATGACCGAGGAATTCACGTTTGTCACACCACAATTTACCGTTGGGTGCAAGAATACGGAAAGATTCTTTATCAAATTTGGAAAAAGAAAAACAAACAGTCCTTTTATTCATGGAAAATGGACGAGACTTATATCAAAATTAAAGGAAAGTGGCATTATTTATATCGCGCTATCGATGTAGATGGCTTAACCTTAGATATCTGGTTACGGAAAAAGCGCGACACACAGGCTGCGTATGCTTTTCTAAAACGACTGAAGAACCAGTTTGGAGAACCAAAGGTTCTAGTAACGGATAAAGCACCCTCTATTAAGAGTGCCTTCAGAAAGCTTCAGAAAAATGGACTGTATATAACAACAGAACATCGAACAATCAAGTATCTGAATAATCTGATTGAACAAGACCATCGTCCAATTAAGCGAAGAAACAAATTTTACCAAAGTTTGCGAACAGCCTCAACCACGATTAAAGGCATGGAAGCGATTCGAGGAATTTATAAAAAAAGCCGAAAAGAAGGGTCTCTTTTTGGCTTTTCCGTCTGTACAGAAATCAAAGGACTATTAGGAATCCCTGCTTAAATAAGAATCATCTTGAAAAACTAATGACCTTTTTGAGACTTTGCAACAGAACCCGAATAAATACTCTTTCGTTTGGAAAAAAAGTATTTTAAAGTATAAGGATAGCCTTGATCAAAAAGCCCTTGAAAACTACCAACAAATGGTGGAAACAAAAATCTTACCTGAGTTAATAGATGATTTAAAGGATGAACTTTCTATAGAAGAGATTGAAAGGATTCGTCAATCTTTGGAAGAAAAGGAAAATCA
Organism: Staphylococcus sp. HMSC65H10; assembly: GCF_001839185.1. Lineage (NCBI taxonomy): Bacteria > Bacillati > Bacillota > Bacilli > Caryophanales > Staphylococcaceae > Staphylococcus > Staphylococcus sp. HMSC65H10. The sequence goes on from NZ_KV840424.1 coordinate 165,332, forward strand.
ATTAATTGAAGCGATTGACCAAACCGAAACAGTAGAAGAACGAAAATTACTTCGTAAAGAAAAATCTGAAGTTCATAAGCAGAAGAAGCGATTCGATGATTTTGCCCAAAGAAAAATGAGCTACGAAGAACAATTAGTGATTATGGGTGTACGCAATAGTTTCTCAAAGACGGATCATGACGCTACTTTTATGCGAATGAAAGAAGATCACATGCTTAATGGCCAACTAAAACCAGGTTATAATATTCAACTTGCGACAGAAAATCAATTTGCTCTTGCTTATGATTGTTATCCAAATCCAACAGATACACGAACATTTATCCCATTTCTTGAAAAGATTGAATCAAAAATAGGTTTACCAGAAAATATTGTCGCAGATGCCGGTTATGCAAGTGAAGAAAATTATTGTTATGTGTTAGACGAAACAGAATCCACCCCCATCATTCCGCATCAAGGTTACTTAAAAGAGAAGAAACGCGCCCATAAACAAAATCAGTTTCATCGAGATAATTGGACTTACAACGAGTTGGATGATTACTATATTTGTCCCAATCAGAAAAGAGTAGTGTTCTCACATTATTCACAACGTAAAGATAGAAATGGATTTATTCGAAACTTCAAAATCTATGAATGTGAAGATTGTACAGGATGTCCATTGAGAGAGAAATGTACCAAAGCAAAAGAAGGAAAAAATCGACGTTTGAATATTAATCCAACCTGGGAATATATAAAAATAAAAGCGAATGAAAAGATAGAAAGCAAAGAAACAGCCTCATACTATGCGCAGCGAAAGATAGATGTCGAAACAGTTTTTGGAAACATTAAACAAAATATGAAATTTAAAAGATTCCATGTCCGAGGAGCTGAAAAAATTTTTAAGGAAATGGGACTTGTATTTCTTGCGCACAATTTTAGGAAATTAGTAACTAGAGTAAGGAAATATGAGGGAAAAACAATCATACAAAACCAAATATAGGGGGAAAATCCTCTATATTTCATCCAAAAAAAACAAAAATCGAAGACATCTTTCACGGGTGCCTTCGATTTTTTGGTTCAAAAGGGACTAATGGGTCAGCCCCAATGTTTTTACTCTCCGCTGCTTTGCGCATCTCAGGAATTTCTTTGTCGATGTCCACGAAGTACTCTCTTCTAGGTTCAATGTTATTGAAACCTAAAGATAAAATATCATCAAAAAGTTCAACTTGCTTCAAACCACTGTTAATTTTTGCTTGAAATACTAAGGTATTAAATACTAAGTTGTTGTTCATTGTTGTTCAGTCCTTTACATAAATTAGTAAACCCATTTATCATTCTCATCCATATCATAAACTGGTTTACTCAAAATGTCGACGCTTTCATTTTTTTATATTCAATGATTAAGACAAAAAAACAGACCTCTCTAAAGAAGTCTGCTTGTTATCATAAGTCGTGTGTATAGAATGTGTTAGTTCTTTAATACGTCCGCATATTCTGGTGTTTTATCAAAGACACTTTTCGCAAATGGACATAATGGGACGATTTTCATATTATTTTCTCTTGCATAATTGACTGCTGCTTCTACCATCGCATAGCCTACACGTTGGCCGCGTAATGCTTCTGATACTTCTGTATGATCAATAATAAATAAGTCTGGACCTGTTGGGACATATGTCATCTGTGCTTGATAATTATTTTCGTCTTGGCCCACATAAAATTTATTGTGTCCGTGTTTTACTTCTGTCATTGAGATCACTTCCCTCTTTTTATTAATTTGATATTACCTTGTGCACCTCTTAAAAGCAATAATATTAATTTATCTTACAATACTGACTATAATTCTCGATAGTATAACGAGTGATATTAATTTTAAACAACTTATTTGCGTGCTATATTGAACTTAAGTATTTGGCATAATATGAGGAGTGATAAAATGAGAAAGACTTATACTAGTGAAACAATTGATGTCTCTTTTGAACCTGCGCGTTGTATCCATGCAGCTGAATGTGTGAAAGGATTACCACAAGTTTTTGATACAAAGAAACGCCCTTGGATTGACCCTGCAAATGCGACAGCTGATCAAATCGCAGAAGTCGTAGAACGTTGCCCAAGCGGTGCGTTGGAATATCATCGTAAAGACGGTAAACCAAATGAACATCACGAACACACAGAAATCTCAATCGGCAAAGATAACCAAATTATTATTAAAGGTGAATTTACGTTAAACCATAATGGTGAAGTCATTGAATTAAACCGTGCGATTTTAAAAGGCGGTCCGAATGTTTCAGATAATCCATTCTATACTTTAGACTAATCATCATATTAACTACACTTCTTGACTTGTTTATAAAAGAGTTAGAAGTGTAGTTTTATTAAGTTTATGCTTTATTAATAAATCTTATTTAAATCTTGTTGAATACAGTATTCTCTTATAGTAACGTAAGAGTATATTATCTTATAAAAGGATGGCCATACATTGTGAAAAGAGTTATAAGCATCATTGTGTCAGTTATGTTCTTAATGAATATACTGATTGCACCTACCGCTCACGCTGAACAGACGCCAATAGACGTTGCGAAAGAAAACCATCAAACGATTCAAAAACAGTTTGATCCTAAAAGTGCCTATGTGACTACCGAACAGGGACAAATTTTGTATGATTATCACGGCACACGTAACATCGACCCTGCTTCTACCGCAAAGTTGATGACCATATATTTAATATTAGAAGATATCAAACAAGGTGACGCTCACCTGTCAGATAAAGTTAAAATCACACCGACTTATGAACAAATGTCTCAACTCCCGAATTTGACGACATTTCCTTTAAAAAATAAACAAACCTATACTGTAGACCAATTGTTGAAACAAGCCATGTTAGAGTCTAGTAACGCTGCGACATTAGTACTTGCACACCATGTGGATGGTGATATTTCTAAATTCACAGACCGCATGAACCATAAAGCGAAACAATTAGGGATGCATCATACACATTTTACTAATCCAAGTGGTGCGAATAACCAATTGATTCATCAATTTATCCCAAAGGCTTATAAAAGTGAAACAACTTCTCAAAGTACAGCACAAGACATGGCAATACTTTCTCAAGCAATCTTGAAACAGTATCCTGAGGTACTCAATTACTCAAAGTTAGAAACCGACAAACAGTATGGTAAAACACTAAAAAATACAAACTTATCGTTACCGCATGGTCCAGATGCATTAAAAATTGTAAATGCTGACGGTCTAAAAACAGGTACGAGTGAAAATGGCTACAATTTAGTATTAACAGCCAAACAAAAAGAACTACGTATCAACACAGTTGTTATGAACGTACAGCCTTATCCTAATGAAGCTGCGAAACATGCACGCCAAAAGCTTGCGAATTCTTTAACGGAAGAAGCTTTCAAAAACTATGAATACCGTAAAGTTATCTCTAAAGGTGAACATGAAATTGATGGTAAAACGTATGAAGTAAAAAAAGATTTATATGATCTGGTGCCTAAAGATAAAGCTAAATATGACTTGAAAATTATTGAAGATGAACAATTAAAAGTAGACTATCCTAGAAAATTCCTTAAAGGTTATCATGCACCTTCTGTTGAAGTTGATCCAGTAACGCACTGGGGTACTTTGATTTTAGGTGCGCTTGTCATGATAGGTGGCGTCATATTACTGACTGCAATCATCTATATTATTATGAAACGACGTAAATAATCATTCTATATGTAAAAATGAGCGGAATCTCACAGGTTCCGCTCATTTTTTCGAATCTATTTTTATTTTGTTTTACGTGTAACATCTAGTTCTGTTTCATATTTAGGTAATGCTTTCTTGAACAAGTATTCACCATGACGTACAGACGCTAGGCAGTCTGAGCGACGTCTTTGTGCTTCAAATACTGTTGGCGCATCTACTACGATAAAGTTAGCAGGTTTGCCTTCATCTAAACCGTATTCATCTTCAATGCGCATTAATTGTGCACCGTTGTAAGTGATTAAATCAAAGTTGCGTGGGAAGTCTTGTTCACGCATTAATTGTGTCGCATGCAGACCATTATCTAAGATATTCATCAAGTTACCTGAACCTGCTGGATACCATAGGTCTACGATAGAGTCTTGACCAAATGCGACGTTAATATCGTTATCTACAAATTCTTTTACGCGTGTTAAACCACGGCGTTTAGGATACGTATCTTGGCGTCCTTGTAAGAATAAGTTCTCTGTTGGACATGAAACAAAGTTCAAGCCAGATTGACGGAATAAGCCCATCATACGGAATGCATACGCATCATCTGCTGAACCGAATGAACAAGTGTGAGAAGCTGTCGTATAAGGACCATATCCTTGTTTCATTGCTTCTGCGTTCAATTGTTCAAGATAACGTGCTTCTGCATCATCTGTTTCATCACAGTGTACATCAATCAATTTGTCATATTTAATCGCAAGACGTACGATTTCTTTCACTGATTCTGCACCGTCTTCAGGACTCCATTCGTTATGTGGAATACCTCCGACACAGTCAGCACCTAGTTTCAATGCTTCTTCTACTAGGTCGCGGCCTGTTTTACCGTCTTCTTCGAATGAATACATACCATTTTGTGGGAATGCGACCACTTGAATTGTGATATTGTCTTTCAATTCGTCTCTGACTTCAATTGCCGCTTTAATCCCTGTTAAGTTAGGGTCTGTACAGTCTGTTTGTGCACGGATATATTGTGTTCCGTAACTTGCGACATCATTGACTGCTTTACGCATACGTTCTTTCATTTCTTCTTTTGTCGTACCTTTTTTATAATCATTCCATAAATCAATCGCTTCAAATAGCGTACCTGATTCGTTTTTGATTTTAGGATCTTGTCCTGTAAAGTAGTAATCTAAATGCAAGTGTGAATCTACATAAGGTGGTAGAACTAAACGCCCTTGTAAATCGATGACTTCATCCGCATCGCCTAAATCATTGCCGAACGCCACAAACTTGCCGTTCTCTACTAAGATTTCAGAGGCATCATCATGTTTATAGATTGATGCGTTAATAAATTTTTTGCTCATTTCCATTCCTCCATCTCTCTTACCTTCACAAACAAAAAATTATTCAGTATTCCAAAAATGTTACATCCCAATTTTATCAACTTAAGATTCAATAAAGAAACTTAACGCATTGAGTTTTACCACTTCGAAGCTATTTTAACCATATGTTCAAACCGACACCCATATTAATATGTAAAAATTATTTTATATTTTTATTTACTTTTATTGTGTAATTGTTACATTATATAAATACAATATAAAGAGCTAAACAAGCTGGAACTTACTTAGCCTTTAATAAAGGCTCACAATGGATCTTGTGAAACTCTAACGAACCTAAATGGTTAGTTAACTTCTGACTTAATTGTCCGTTAGTACAGAAGTTATTTTTTCCATCTTATTGATAGCTCCTTTTAGTAAAAAAGTCACTAAAACAACGGAACATACATTTTCAAAATTCAAATGAATTTCTATTAGCGTAATATCCATACTATCACCTCCCCGATAACTCCATTTAAGGCTCGAGGCGGCTTCACATGCTTCTCTCTATTTCATGCTAGGTTCTTTACCCTAGGATATCATGCCATATTTATCTATAAATTACTTTTATAATTTTTAAATGTAATATTTTTTCTCATAAAGTAAAAAAAGGGCTGAAACAGCTAAAACTGTCCCAACTCTTCATTTTCTTTTACATTTGCTTGAACTATTCGGACATGCGGTATGGATGATGCCAATTGAATTAATAAGACCTTAAAATCATAATATCATTTAACTTACGACTGTCCTTATTTTGACTAAATATCACTTGTAACAAATTTTCTACAGCTTTTATATACACAACTAATTCTCCTTTGATTGATATACAATAGTAATATATTGATAATTACAACAAAGGAGCATCAGTGTGGAAAAGCCAAAGACAATTCAAATGTTTGTTGAGAAGATGAATGAAAAAGCAGCTAGTATTGGTATGTCTCGTTCTATGTTTAAAAATCCTACGGGTTTAACGGAAAAGTATCAACTATCAACGAGTTATGATCTGTCATTGTTAACACTACATGCGAGTGCGAATGTGGATATTGTTAGAATTTGGAAGAAGAAGCATTATTCATTCTGGGTTAAGGGTCCTAATGCAAGACGTATGGATCTCACAACAAGAGTAGATAATGAAAAACTGAATCAATATTACGATATTTTAGGCGGCAAAACTGGAACAGTGGGCTTTATAAAAAACCTATGTCTTTTAATCTATGATGGTGAGACTGTCTATATCGTAACCTTGCTTAAAGCGAGAGGTAATCGATTCCATCAAGCTAAGTTACTTATTGATTATCTTTTAAATAAAGGTTCTCTAGATGGTGTAGATACAACAGCTTATACAGTTTTAAAATACCCATCATGTAATCCTTATTTATTCACACGTTTCAAACCAGAAATTCTTATTTCTAAAAACGGTAATGCGCGCAATAACCCCGCAAGCCTAACTAAGCTATTGACGTTGTTGACCGCTTTAGATTATCCACTGGATTTAAATAAAAATTTAACTGTTAAGGCTGAAGACATGGCTGAAGATAACCTCAACGACATTAGAGAAGGAGATATTATCAGCTTAGATGATGCCTTACATTTAATATTACTGAGATCTTCAAATATTATGGCTAACATGCTTAGTAGATATGTCTCAGAGCACTATCTTTAACGCTTAAATACTTATATAAAAGTTACTAAATTAGCCTTATTTACGATAACCTTATTGCTCTCAATATTAATATAATAGTATTGATTAAGTAAGGAGGTTTTCTAAATGAAAGCAATCGTAGTAGGTAAAGATCATCAACCCCAAGTTACTGAGAGAACATTACGCCCTTTGAAATACGGTGAAGCATTATTAGACATGGAATGTTGTGGTGTGTGTCATACAGACTTACATGTTGCCCATGCTGATTTTGGCGATGTAACTGGCACTATTTTAGGTCATGAAGGTATCGGTATTGTAAAAGAAGTCGCTGAAGGTGTTACAAGCTTAAAAGTAGGAGATCGTGCAAGTGTGGCATGGTTCTTTGAAGGATGCGGCCACTGTGAATATTGTACTACAGGTCGTGAAACACTATGTCGTGAAGTTAAAAACGCTGGTTATTCTGTAGATGGCGGTATGGCACAAGAGTGTATCGTTACTGCAGACTATTCTGTTAAAGTTCCAGATGGTTTATCATCAGAAGCTGCCAGCAGTATCACATGTGCAGGTGTCACAACATACAAAGCAATTAAAGAATCAGGCGTACGTGCTGGTGAATGGCTTGTCTTATTCGGTTTAGGTGGACTTGGAAACTTAGCTTTGCAATATGCCAAAAAAGTATTTAATGCGAAAGTTATCGCAGTCGATATCAATGACAGTCAACTTGAATTTGCGAAACAATACGATGCAGATGTTACTTTAAACCCTAAAGAAGTGGATGTCGCAAAATACATTCAAGAACATGTAGACGGTGCACATGCGGCAGTTGTTACAGCGGTTGCTAAACAAGCCTTCAACGCAGCTGTTGAATCTGTACGTGCTGGCGGTACTGTAGTCGCAGTCGGCTTACCAACAGAATCTATGGACTTATCAATTCCACGTTTGGTATTAGACGGTATTCGTGTTGTAGGTTCACTAGTAGGTACACGTGAAGACTTAAAAGAAGCTTTCCAATTTGGTGCTGAAGGTCTAGTCGTGCCAAAAACACAATTACGTCCAATGGAAGATGTTCAAGATATCTTCAAAGAAATGGAAGAAGGTAAAATCAACGGCCGTATGGTTATTGATTTACGCCATTAATCATAATCTTAAAACACAACTAGTTTAAATAACACTTGATTGAAAATAGATAGAAGCTCTGAAGGAAATCTAATGAATGATATTCTTCAGAGCTTCTTAGTTTATTTTCAACGATTTATTTAAATTAATCGTTTGTTATTCAACTTCTGCATCTTGTGCTACTGGGTTGTTTGAAACAACTTTACTACTGCCGCCATCACCGTAATTATTCGGTGCTTTGTCCCCTGGCAGTACCAATAAGTAGATGATATAAAGTGTAACTAAACCAGCAACCACAATACCGAAGACACCTGCGAATGCTGTGGCACCTAGTACCCAACCTTCGCTCGCATTCGCTGCCAAGACAACGCCAAAGAAGAAAACAAGTGTTCCAACTGAAGCGATAAAACCGCTGATATATGAAATAATCGCAAATAACATTGTACGGTTTGTATCATGTAAACGTCTAACCATCACAGTGAAAGATGGGATTATAATCGCAATGCCAAAGATACTGCTTAATAAACCTCCTGAAAGTGCCCCTAACACAGTTGAAATTAAAAAGTTAATCCAAAATGGATGCCAATAATCCGCTCGATCTGAACGTCCATTCACATCTAAAAAGCGAATCCAAAATTGTTTATAGCTTTCAATAATTTGATTCGATTGATTCTCCATCGTATGCCTCCCCCTTATTTGTTAGGATCATTATACCCACAACCAATTGAATATCTCAAATTAATTTTAAGTAAATAATTTGTTAATTCATATAAAGTGTTGCGTTCTTTAAGATAAACAAAAGTATAAAAAGAGACCTGAAATCAAAGCTGACTTCAAGTCTCCTATTTACTGTGTGTATGTTGTTTTATCTTATTCTAAGACATCACTTTCTTCTGCTTTCTCTGACACTTTTCTCATAATCGGATCTGTGATTGGTTTAAAGATAATACCGATAATAAAGAATGCGATGCCGAAAATCAGAAGAATCACTAGTTTTTTGGTTAAAATTTCAGGCACAAAGCCACCGACCGCTTCTCTCATCACATCAATCGCATACGCAAACGGCAAGTATGGATGAATCGCTTGGAAGAAATGCGGTGTGACCTCAATTGGGAACGTACCGCCCCCACCTGCGATTTGTAGGACTAACAAGATAATCGCTAAGGCTTTACCAGGGTTTCCAAGTAATGATACCAGTGTATAAACAATCGTCACAAAGACGAGTGAAATAATCACAGATAACCCGATAAACCATGCGACATGTTCAACTTGGGCTTTCAAAATCACAATATCTCCAATAGAGACAATCAACGATTGAAGAATACCGATAATATAAAACAGACCAAGTTTTCCTAAGTAAGTTTCTCTAGTAGTAATACCCGGCAAGTCCGCAACATGCTTATTATCTGTCGTCAATAAGCTCACCATCAATAACGCACCAACCCAAATAGACAATGCTGTGTAGAATGGTGTACTTGCTGAACCGTAGTCTTTGACTGGGAAGATATCTTTTTCATGAATCTTAATCGGATTCGCAATGACATCTGCTTGCTTCTTCAAGTCATTTTTCAGTAAATCCACTAACTTATCTACTGCGTCATCATCTTCCACTTCATCAAAGAGCTTATTAGCTTTCGCTAAATCTTTCTCAAGATCCGGCAAGTCGTTTCTGATAAATTCAGCTAACTTATGCAAATCTTCTTTCGCTTGTGGTTGATTTTCATTTAACAATTGCACAATATGGTCATAACGATCAAACAGTGTCGGCAGATTCGCATTAACAGTTGCGGTAGTGTCCGCAAGTTGTTGTTCTAGACCAGGCAAGTCATTTCTCACGAATGATGCAGCACGTTCCACACCTTGTTTAAACTGCGGATAATAACGTTGTGCAGTCGCTACCGCATTTAAGTAACGTTGTTCTAATTGCGGTAAGACACTTTGGATTGTCTCAATACGATTACCTGCAACATCTAAAATAGATTGGCCTTCATCAATCACTTGTTGAATCGTATTCAGCTTAGATTGAACGGTAGAAAGTTTTGCCTCTCCTGTATTCAAGACAGACATAATGTCTTGTGACACATTGATTAAGCGTTGATTCAAGTCTGATTTAATATAGTTTCTTAAATCACTTAATGCATCATTAACATTCGGAATTTCTTTTAATAATTTTACTGCTTCAGCTTTACCAGAACTACCTTGTTTCAAGGCATCTCTCAATTGATTTTGGAGCTTAATCACATGATTGACTCTGTTATTTGCTGCTTCTAGTGTTTGAATTTCTTTAGATAAGTCAACATGTTCACGATTTTCTAGTTCAGACAAGATATCAATCAGTTGTTGGTTGGTCTTGCTTGTCACTTGCACACGTTCAATCAAGTTATCTAACGTACTTTCAAATTCTTGAGGTTTGTCAGACGCTAAAATACCATAAGTTACTTCTTCTAGCGCTGCTAAATCTTGTTGGCTCGCTTCTGATTGTTGTTCTGTTTGTTGAGAAAGTGATAAGAGTGCTTTTGATAATGAAGACTCCATCGCATTCGCATCATTTGGATTAATCGTATCCGTGTTATTTGAATCCTCACCATTAGTACTCATTTGTGAAGTACGTATTCCAGAGAAACGTCCATTATTTGTTGTACTTTGCGGTGCAGTTTGTGTTCTTCCGTTTAATTCATTTTGCACATTTTGATCGACTTCTTGTGCATTATCAATCACTTGTTGGTAACTGCCTACACGTTGTTTTACCGCTGATAAGTAACCTTGTGCTTCATTTAAACCTTGTTTGCCAGCTGTGACACCATTACTTGCGATGTCTACACCACGATTAATACGTGGGAAAGCTTGCGGTACATCATTTGAAGCAACATCTAAGGCACGCTCTATATTCGGTAAATATTCATTTAACGCTAAGATTAACTTCGCACGTTCATTCAATGCTGGAATGGCTGAATTCACTGCGTTTAATTTATCCTGCGCGTCTAAGATATCTCCTTTATATTGATTTAAACCTCGGAATTTATTTGCGTATTCATCTAATTGATCTTGGTTTTGGTCAAGATACAGAATCTTTTTCGCGAACTCATTAATTTTCGGTACTGAATCATTCGCAGTCTTCACTGCTTTTTGAATTTTATTAATCGTTGGTATTTCTTCCTCAAGTTTTACACCTAAACGATTGGCTTCATCTAACAATGCTTTTGTCACTGTTTCATTAAACTGTTCATTCGCTTTTTGAACAATTGCACTCGTTCCCGCATCTGTCATTTTCGGCGCAATCGCGTTTAATTTCTGGTTCACTTTGTATTCAACGTTCGCTTGTTGCGGGTCTTTTCTCAGTGTGCCAGTAATTTCATGTGTAAACTTGTCTGGTATGTACATTGCGGCGTAATATTTACCCATTTTCAAATCATGGTCTGCTTTTTTCCGACTGACAAACTCCCAGTCAAAGTGGTCATCTTTTTTCAAGTTATCGACAATAGTGTCCCCGACATTGATTTGTTTGCCTCGGACTTTATCGCCATTATCTTCATTGACAACTGCGATTTTAATATTTTTGGTATTACCGTAAGGATCCCAAGTCGCATCTAAGTTGAACCATGCGTAAAAGGACGGCAATATCGCTATTCCGCCTAAAATCACTAAAACGGACGGGTGCTTGATAATTTTCTTTAAATCCATCAGGAACAGCTGTATCGCGTTCTTCATTTGTACACCTCTAAAATTTTTATATCTATTTTGGTTTCGCATTAATTTCAAATTACTGTTTGTTTCTCTTGAATAAATTGATATAATGGCCTCATTAGTAGGGTCACTCTTTGAAAGTTAACAACTATTAACAACTATCAACAACTAGTCATAATACTGCTTTTAGTGTACCAAGTCAAACATCCGTTTGTACACAGTAAACTAATATATTTTAAGAGAGGTATTTCCATGAAGAAACAAAAACTATTGGTCTGTATGCTTTCTACTTCATTGTTAGTTCCATCCTTCCCTTTAAGTGATGTACAAGCAGAAACAACAGATAAAGTCACGGCACCTTCACAGTCTGATGCATCATCTTCAGACCGTGCCTCAAACACTAAACAGGACACACAAGAAAATCAAAAAGAAACATCTAAACCACATAAAGTATCCAAAACGCAATCATCTGATTCAGACACATCTCTAAAATCAGATGAGAAAAATGACGTTGAGTCAGAGTCTGAAACAAATACACAATCAAAAGATACATCTTCAACACCTTCAAATAACACAACACGAAATGAGGTTGAATCAGATTATGACGCACATACATTAGACTTCTTCAAATCTACACCGAAGCGAGATTCATCTAGCCGCTTCGAAAGCCTATTCAACCGTCTCTTCCCAAGTTATTCAAACCGTTCTGACACTACGGATACCAATCAAGAGACAAGCGACTCTAACGCTAGCAATGAACAAGCTTTAGACAATAAAAATGAAACCTATTATCAAGGTCAGCCACAAACAAAAACGCCGTCTGAAGAAACACCAATTGAAACAGACAAACAATCAGAAGACAGTACAACTACATCAAACGAAACAACACCTAAAGAAGATACACCTTCTAACCAAGAACAGTCATCTGACACATCTTCAAATACAACACCTGAAGCTTCTCAAGATGACCAAGATATCTTTAATAAACTAGATGAAGCCAGCAACAATGTCACAAACAATAATCAAGAAGAAACTGAACAACCAACAGAAAACAAAGACTCAGCACAACCAAAACAAGCTGATGACGCTAATCAAACGACACACCCTAAAGAAACAGAAACAAATTCAAACAATGAAGATACAGCTGATAATCAAAACACAGCTGATTCAACACAAACAGAATCTAAAGAGGATACAGATGACACATCTTCTAAGGCAGATGACCGTGTCTTAGAATCTATTTTGGATCAATACAGTGAAGACGCGAAACAAAATAAAGCAGATTATGACGCACAAAAACAAAATGACAACAAATCTAATCAATCATCTGAAGATACATCCAAACAAGAATCGAATCAGAACGACACAAGCAATGCTTCTAATCCACAATTACCTTCAAAAGCACAATTGGAAAATAAGAAAAAACCAGCACAATCTTTTGAAGATGGTTTAAACCGTTCAGATATCAGAACAACTGCGACATTTGAATTATTACCAAATCTCTCAAGAGATAATAGTGAATCTGGTGACATCGCAGTAGCTGAAAATAAAGACACACGAGACTTTATTAAAACGATTGCGAAAGATGCCCATGACGTCGGCCAAGATGAAGATATCTATGCTTCTGTGATGATTGCGCAAGCGATTTTAGAATCTGATTCAGGTAACAGTACATTAGCGCGTGCACCGCACTATAATTTGTTCGGAATTAAAGGGGCTTATAAAGGGCATTCCGCAAACTTCAATACATTAGAAGACAGTGGAAGCAGTATGTATCAAATTTCAGCCGCCTTCCGCAGTTACCCAAGTGAAAAAGAATCGCTTGAAGATTATGCAGACTTAATCAAAAACGGTATCGACGGCAATCCCACAATTTATCAACCGACTTGGAAAAGTGAAGCAGCCACGTATCGTGATGCGACAAGACATTTATCACGTACATATGCGACAGATACACGCTACGCAGATAAATTAAATAGTTTGATTAAGCATTATGATTTAACACGCTTTGATAAGCAAACAATGCCAGACCTTGCAGACTATCAACCAAGCGATAAAGATCATGAAGGCGACTTCAAACCGTTTGCGGAAACTACAGACAATATGCCTTATCCACACGGTCAATGTACATGGTATGTCTATAATCGTATGCCGCAATTCAACAAAACGATCAGCGGTGATTTAGGTGACGCACGTAATTGGAATAACCGTGCAGAACGTAAAGGTTACCATGTCTCTTCTACACCTAAAGCACATACTGCAGTAGTCTTTGAGGCTGGCCAACAAGGTGCAGATAGCATCTATGGTCATGTTGCTTTCGTAGAAAAAGTAAACAGTGATGGTTCGATTGTGATTTCTGAATCTAACGTTCAAGGTTTAGGTGTGATTTCATATAGAACAATCGACGCAGAGGATGCTTCAGAATTAAGTTATATTGAAGGACAAGATAAATAATACAAAAGTAACGCTCCATTCAAAGGACCAAAAGCTGGTTTTGAATGGAGCGTATTTGTTTTAACTCGATTATGATTGATTAAGATTGTTTCGCTTTACGACGTTTCACAAACCATGTAAGGCCACCACCGATGATAATTAACGCAACACCTAATGGTAAAGCAGATTTTTTCGCTATTTCACCTGTAGCTGGTAAATCAAAGTTACCTTCGTCATCAAATAGCCCACTTAAGAAATCATCAGATGAACTGCCTAATGACAACGCGCGGCCTTGTGATGGATTCGGAATATCAGGAATACCATCTAATACGCTGCCACCATTCGCTAACTTGTCTAATAAACTTGGCCCACCGAATAAACCAGATTTACCACCTAATAAGCCTTTATCTAGTAGACTACCGTTAGACTGACCTAGCAAGCTTGGCGTGTCTTTTAACGGATCAAAGATATGACGGATATCTGATTTTAATCGCGTGATATCACGGTCCGCTTGAAGTAAATCGTTAAGCGGTTGATCAAGTCCCGATTTGAGGACACTTAACAATTCAGCTTTCGCATCGTCTTTTTTCGCAATCACATTCGCCAATGCACGTGCTTTCGCATCATTGAATTTTGTGGCTAAAATCGTTTCAATCGCTTGGCGTTTATTATGTGCTTGGTCAATCACGTTGCCGATAATCTCATCCGCTGAAACATCTGAACCGTAACGTTGTTTTAATAGTTGAACGAGTTCAGCACTATCTGGACGTTTCGCCATAATTTGACGTGCCATATCTGCCGCTTCGTTCTTATCAAATTTCGTCGATAACAGCGTTTGAATTAATGCTTCTTTATCATCCGCTTTATCAAACATAGATTGAAGCAAGCTGTCACTTGTGAATGAACCAAGTCCGTCTAATTGACTCAACACTTGGCTCGCAATTTGCGCATCTGTTTTACCTTTTGTATCAATGCGGTCAATAAGTTGTTGTGCACTTTGTTCATCTACAGTGCTGCCGATAATATCTTTAACAGCTTGTTTTTTATCAGACGCTGATTTTAAATGGTCTGAAATAATCGCATCTTGTTGCTTCAGACTGCTTTTTGTTTTCTCAATTTCATCTTTTAACTGTTGTGCTTTATCTTGTGAAATTTCGCTGCGTTCAGCTAATCTATTTTCTAACGTTTGCAGATTCGCTTCTTTATTTTGGACATATTGGTCTAAATCTTGTTTCGTTGTTTCTCGTGCAGTCGTCACACGGTCAATATCTTGTCTAAGCGTACTCAATGCTTGTGAAGCTTGTGTATTCTCTTCGTTCGCTTTAGTTTCCTCATTGTCAGAACGGTCCGCTTCACCATCATTTAGTTTCCCGTTATCAACTTTATGAGAAAGTGCTTCTAAATCTGAGATAAATGCATCAATACTTTGATTGGCTTTTTCCTGATTTAATTGCGCATCTGCCACTTGTGATGAAGGGCTTGTATCACTTGATTGTGCTTGTTGTGAAGCTTGGTTTAAATCTTCACGCACCTTTTCTAATCGATCTGACACAGCAGTATCTTCCGTTCCTTGAGTAGTATTAGGTTCAGGTTGTGTCTCAGAACGATTTGCGTCTTCTTTTAATAGTGAAGCTGATTGTTCATCATTTTGAGTAGATGTATTGGATTGTGTTTTATTATCTTTCTCTAAATCAGAAGTTGCTTTCTCTTCTTTAAGTTGCGCTTCTTTCTCTTTCACATCTTTTAAGATTGCGTCTATTTGTGATACACGCTCAGCCTTATTGATATCTGTTTTGAATTTAGTTTTGTCACTGTCATTCATTGTTTTAATACGATCGATTTCTTTTTTTGCTGCTTCTATACGCGACTTGAGTGTTGTGGTATTAGAATTTTGTGTAGCTTTGACATCTGTCTGATCTTCCGCAACCACAGTAGGTGCAGACGTTAAGTTGTAACTTAATAATGTCGTACTTAACAATACAACAGCACTTGAAAACTTAAATGAATGGCTTAATTTATTTTTATGATTTAAATCAGGGTATCTCTCTTTTTTCATTCACTTCACCTTTCCTCATCACTATACAGTTATCATTATATTAGTTTACACCTATCATTCAAAGAGGAAACTATCAATTGATTTATTTAATCAAATCTACATAGTTAGGAATCAACAATAGAAATAACCCTGCATTATATAATCTATCTAGCTTTGTTGATTAATTGTTTCAATTCATCGATTTCTAAAGGGCTATCTTTCTTTCTATGAATCATTCTATGACAATTTGGACATAGTGGTACTAAATCGGTTTGTGGATTAACATTAACTTCTTTTCTACTGATATACATCGGTTTAATATGATGCACTTCAATAAATCCTTTACCCAATTCTCCATAGTAGTCTTCAAAGTTAAACCCGCATACTTTACATGTCGTACCATGAATTTCTATAGCTTTTCTTCTTAGAGCTTTATCCCTCTCAAATCTAGTACCATAGCTTTCTATGAGTTTACCTTCCTTATACAAGAAATTTTCTAATTCATTTTCTTCAGAAATAACATTTTGTCCATCATCAAAACTATCTAAAATAAATTCTAGCAATTCATCCTTTAAGGATCTCGGTCCTTGAACATTTCCTTTTAATCCATAACCTTGAAGTTCTTTCAATGTTATAGGAGTTTGTATTTTACTTTTTAATAATTTTAATTCCATGTAATTTCCATAATTGACATAGTTTTCAGTATGAATCATAAACTCTTTATCTTCCATGGACTCAGTTGGTTTATTTACATTATTAATCACACACATATACATAATCCCTGAATATGGTTTGCTTACGTATATAAATACTTTATCTCCTGGTCGTGCTGACTTCATATTGTTACTTTGTTTCCAATCTACAACCTCTAACTTATTAAATGCACCAATTACATCATATGATTTTACATTACACGGTATAATCCAATATTTATTGCTCATATCACACCTCCATTTTTTTATTTTTTATTATTATAATTTTCCCATCCTTACATCATACTAATTATATAAATTTGAACTTTACCCTTTTCTATCTAACTTGCTTAAACATCCCCTTAATCTTAGAATTAATATGAGTAGATCAATACACGAGATGTATTGAATAGTTAATGGAGTGATCAGTGTGAATGCTAAAATTGAGCAATTAAAAGAGATTATTGACAGTTCGAATAAAATCGTCTTTTTCACAGGTGCAGGTATTTCTGTTGCGAGTGGTATTCCAGATTTCCGTTCTGTCGGCGGTTTATATGAAGCTGTCGCAGAAAAAGGTTTATCTCCGGAATATTTATTAAGTCATGACTACTTACAAGATAATCCTGTAGGCTTTATGGACTTCTGTCATGAGTATTTATTATTTGCGGATAAAAAACCGAATAATGTGCATGAATGGATTGCACAGTTAGAAAAAGAAAATCGTTCACTCGGTGTTATCACACAAAATATTGATGGTTTGCATTCAGATGCAGGCAGTGAAAATGTAGATGAGCTACACGGTACTTTAAACCGCTTCTACAGCATCAACAACCCTAACGATGAGTATTCAAAACCTTACGTCATCGACCATCATTTACGTAACAGTGAACAAGACGGCAGTCCAATCAGACCAGATATCGTCTTATATGGCGAAATGTTAGACCAAATGACAATTATGAGCGCCATCAGCAAAATCAAACAAGCAGATACACTCGTTGTCTTAGGTTCATCACTCGTTGTACAACCTGCCTCTGGTTTAATCTCAAACTTTGAAGGTGAAAATCTTGTCATCATTAATAAAGATGTGACACCTTATGACAGTGACGCAGATTTAGTCATTCATGATGATATGAAACATGTCATCAACGAACTCAATAAAATAGATTAATCCAAGTGGTTAATCTCATAATATTAAGCAACCCTCTGAGCATAAACTTCATACTCAGAGGGTTTTGTTTATCTTAATTTAGACATCCTTAATAACGGACAGTCTTCATTCATTTTTATTTCCCTAAAGCTTTCAGCGTATCTAACGCAACTTGTTGGGCTGATTGAGGGTTTTGACCTGTGATTAATCGACCATCTGAAACTACAAAGTTTGACCAGTCGTCACCTTTCTCATAGCTTGCGCCTTTATCAATTAAGGCATCTTCTAATAAATAAGGTAAGTTATCTGTAACACCCATTTGTGATTCTTCACTGTTAGAGAAGCCTGCGACTTTCTTACCTTTAATTAAGTTTTGGCCATTATCTTTAATGTTTAATAAACCTGCTGGACCATGACATACAGCTGTGACATAGCCATCGTTAGAATAGATTTTCTCAGCTAATTCAATGAGACCTTTATCTTTTTCAAAGTCCCATACAACACCATGACCGCCTGCGTAATAAATCACTTCATATTCATCTGGATTTACTTCTTCTGGTTTCAATGATTCATTTAACTGTGTCATGAATTGATGGTCTGTATAATACTTCCAATCTACATCAGACATGAAGTCTTCTTGTAAACTTGCGGGATCAATTGGCACAAAGCCACCTTTAGGACTTACATAATCAATTTCATAACCTGCTTTATAGAACTCGTCCGCAAAGTGTACAACTTCTCCAAGCCAAGCACCTGTTGGACGTGGTAAATCTGGATATTTTGATGTGTTTGTGACTGCTATTAGAATTTTTTTCATTACGCTTCACCTCTCTCTATTTATTCACTGATTTGGAATTGATTAATCATAGCTCACAATTAAAATGTTCACTGTTGATCAGTTTTAACAATGTTGATATTCAGAAATTTAATTTCGTTCACACCGTCATAATCGTTAAAAAACCCCTTAAAAGTTGTACGCTTTATTTTTGTTTTTTATTTTAAAACCGCGTCAAATCAACGTTTTCGACCTTTTTTGACTAAATCGATAAACCGCGTGAGCATAAGGTTTGTGTTAGTTGTGTATACGTTGTAGAATAATTGTAGACAATTTGGTTAGAAGAACTAAAGTTTGTCAGATTAATCAAGTTAGGAGGGATAGACGTGACAACAATCGAACAACACAATGGTTTCAAGCGGACGTTTCAAAAGGGTCATTTAACCTTAGGTTTAAACATTCCTTTTGATAACTCTGAAAAAATCGCATTGTCGTTTGATCAACAAGCAGAATTAGCGCAATATGCTGAAGAACTTGGATTTACAAGCCTATTTGTGCGAGATAACCCATTATATAGTCCACACTTAGGTCCAGTAACGACAAACTACGATCCGTTTGTATTTTTAACTTACCTCAGTGCTAAAACGAATAAAATTGCTCTCGGAACAGCTAGTATTGTTGCGACATTACGTCATCCAATTCACGTTGCTAAAGCAGCCGCTACTCTTGACTTGGTGTCAAACGAGAGATTTTTAATGGGACTGGCAACTGGAGACCGTTCTTTCGAGTTTCCAGCTTTCAAAGTCGAGGAGAAGAATTTGCATAATCATTTCAGAGATGCTGTTTCTTCTTTGAATGCACTGTGGCAAGACCATTCTCCAAACATTTCAAACTCAATCTTTGAGCTATATGAGGATTCTGGTCTGCAAGTTTTACCAAAACATCACCATATCCCGATTTTTGCGACGGGAAATGCGAAACAAGATTTAGACTGGATTAAAGAAAATATGGATGGTTGGATGTTTTATCCCCAAGAATTCCAAATGCAGAAAGCTTTACTACAAGCTTGGCATGATAATGATGTATTCAAACCATTCATGCATCCACTCGCATTAGATTTATCAAAAGATCCAAATGAAAAAATCAAACCCATTAAGGGTGGCTATAGATTAGGCAGAAATACTTTAATCAATGTATTAAAAGCATATGAACGTATCGGTACAAACCATATCATGTTGAAATTAGTCACACGTGAAAGAACGTACCAAGATATTATGAAAGAATTGGGCGATTATGTGATTCCACATTTCCCACCAAACGAAATCAAGGAGGAACAATAATAATATGAAAATTTTAGATAGAATTAATGAACTTGCTAATAAAGAAAAAGAAATGGTATTGAGCACTTCAGAAAAACAAGAACAACATGAATTAAGACAAGAATACCTTAAAATGATTCGTGGCCAAGTTGTGAGCACATTCTCAACATTGAAAGTTGTAGATCCACTTGGCGAAGACGTAACACCAGATAAAATTTATGAATTACGCGAAGAAATGGGTACTTTAGACTTAAAACCTGAATAAAAATTTTAAAATAGATGAATAGCAAACCTAAAATAGTAAAGGGTTGGACACTTCTGATGGAGTCGTCCAACCCTTTTTTCTTTGGATTAAGCAGGATGAATTGCTTCTATAAATGTAAAAGTTTCATCCTCATATTCAAATTTTAAAATACAACAATTCGTTATCTTTATTTGTTTTACCGCTTCTATCGGCAAACAATAATGCGCAAATAAGAATAAGATATCACCATGACTCGCTGCTACTACATTACGATGCGTCGTCTCTTTTAATACGCGATGTAATGTCTTCACAGTACGTGTTTGAACTTCTTCCATCGTTTCTCCGCCATAAGCCGCAAAGAATGAACCAAAATCAACTACGCCATTTTGATGTGGCGGATTCAATAATTCCGGCTCTCCTTCAAACAATCCATAATTCCATTCTTTAATCCCTTTTAATCTTGTATAGGTTTCATTTGGAAATAAAATTTCTAACGTGTCAGAGGCACGTTCTTGTGTAGAAGAGAATAATTCATAATCTGTCAGGTTTAATTGATCGAAATACAGCTTCGCTTGTGCAGCTTGTTGTTTCCCTAGTTCTGTTAACGGTGAATCTGAAGCACCTTGAATCTGATGTTTCTTATTAAATAACGTTTGTCCGTGTCTGATTAAATATAATATCTTTTTCATGTTGTCTGCTCCTCATTTTAGTCATTTCATGATCAGTATGTCTTTGTTTGTACTAAAAATGATTGATATTCCCTTTCATCATATCGAATCTATGACATAGTGGGTGCTATACTTTTTTACGATTTTGATACATCTTTTAGTGGTTTCATCTGATTATGTAGCACTTTTGTTCATTTCGCACAAAATAGAGGTGTGAGTTTAGCACTTTATGCACTTCTAATATTCTGATTCCATGATAAGCTATAGATAAAGATTGTGAAAGTTTTCACAAAGTAATTAAAAGGAGCGATTGAATATGACAAAAGTATTAGTAGCAGGTGCGATTCCAGAGGCGGGATTAAATCAACTTAAAGAAAATTTTGAAGTAGATATGTACACTGGGGACAAATTAATCACTGAAGATGAATTGATTGAACGTATTAAAGATGCCGAAGGCTTAATCAGTTTATTATCTACAAATGTAAGTGAAAAAGTTATTGAAGCTGCACCGAACTTAAAAATTATCGCAAACTATGGTGCGGGGTTCAACAACATTGATATTCAAGCAGCTAGAGCACGTGGTATCGATGTTACTAATACCCCGATTGCCTTCAACTAACGCAACAGCTGACCTGACAATGGGTATTTTATTAGCGGTAGCACGCCGCATCCCTGAAGGCGATCAGTTATGCCGTACAAAAGGCTTCAACGGCTGGTCTCCACTCTTCTTCCGCGGACGTGAAGTCTCAGGCAAAACTATCGGTATCATCGGACTAGGTGAAATCGGTTCAGCAGTTGCTCGCCGCGCAAAAGGTTTCGATATGGATATTCTTTATTCTGGTCCATCTCGACATGAAGAGAAAGAACAAGAACTTGGTGCACGCTATGTATCACAAGATGAACTGTTGAAAGAAGCTGACTTCGTCGCAATCAACTGTTCTTATAACGAAAGCATGCGTCACATGATTGATTATAACGAAATTAAAAAAATGAAACCAACAGCGTACTTGATTAACGCATCTAGAGGTCCAATCGTATATGAAGCTGAATTAGTTAAAGCTTTACAAGATGGTTTAATCGAAGGTGCCGCATTAGACGTCTTCGAATTCGAACCAGAAATTACTGAAGAACTAAAATCTATGGATAACGTGGTCATTACACCACATATCGGAAATGCGACATTTGAAGCACGTGATATGATGGCTGAAATTGCCGCAGGTAACGTTGTCAAAGCGCTCACAGGTGACACACCGGATTATATTGTAAATAAATAGGAGTGATAATCAATGGTCGACACACACCAACGCTTTTTTAACATGAAAGATCTACCACGCTTCTCTGAGGAAGCAGCACAAAAGACAGTCTTTTATCAATCTGAACATTCAGCTGGTGCCGTTTGGTGCATGAAACCAGGTCAATCTCTACAATGTCATACCCACCAAAACGCAGATGATGTATGGATTGTGACACAAGGCGAAGGCACATTCTATACAAACGGCGGTCAGGAAAGAACTATCAAAGCGGGCGACATCATTGTATCATTACCTGGCGAAGCACATGGTATGACGAATACAGGAGACGAAGACTTTATCATGCTTGGTTTCGCAACACCGATGCCATTAGACTTTATTCCATACGAACACTAAGTAAACCAACCAAAACTACTATCTTAAAATAAACCATAACCTAACCCAACTTGAGATGAATGATATTACTACCCATAATGTCATTCATCTTTTTTATGTTCTGACACGATTTTAAATTTCCGGTCTCATAGCGTGATAAGACATGCTAAGATAGAGGCATTACAATTTTAAAGGGAGTGCTCGATTATGGATTCATTGATCAGTTTCATTTTAATTTCATTGCTGATTATCGTTATTCCTGGCCCTGATTTCTTCATCGTGGCTACGAATACAATGAAAGGCAGTACTAAAAATGGCGTAATGGCTGCATTAGGTATTTCTTCTGCACATGTCGTCTACTCTGCGATTGCTGCACTTGGTTTAATCTTTATCTTAACGAGCTCATATTATGCGTTTATCACGATTAAGTTCCTTGGTGCCATTTATATTGCTTACTTAGGTTTGAAAACTATCTTAAACGCACGTAAGGCAAGCCATATTACTACATCATCAACTTACCCTATCAGACACATCAGTTTGTTTAAATCGTTTAGACAAGGCTTTATGAGCACGATTTTAAACCCTAAAGCAATTCTCTTTTACATATCTATCTTGCCGCAGTTTGTGACTAAAAGCGAAGGTTCATTAAAAATTATCGCCCTATCGGCACTCTTTATCGCACTGGTCTTTATTTGGTTTTTCATATGCAGTTTCTTATTCACACATATCAAGAAACTCTTCAATCAACCTACTTTCAAAATGGTATTTGACTATATCGTCGGTGTCATCTTAATCGGACTGGCAATCAGTATTTTAAAATTTGAACGTTAATTTACACGCAGGTTATTTAAAATGACCTGCGTTTTATGATTTGAAAAGCTTTATAAATCGTTAATCACTATAAATATTTATGATTATGTTAATATGGATGATGGACGTCAACTAATAATTTTGCAAACATACTTTTACTGTCACTTATATATTTATTGAATACTTTAAGCATAATAGACACAAGTCAGGTAATACTACAAATAGAGAGATAGATTAAGAAAGAAGTGATTAAATGGCGATTACAAGAGGAATTAATCATATCGGGTTAACTGTGCCGGATATTGAAGCAGCAACACGGTTTTTCAAAGAAGCTTTAGACGGTAAGGTGGCTTACGATAGTCAAACAGAAATGGATCAACCTCGTGGCGGTAATGATGTAGAGCGTTTCTTAGATCTTGAATCAGGCGCTAAAATCATTAAAAAGCGTATGATGGTTTTCGGTAATGGCCCGAATATTGAAATGTTTGAGTTTGTCCATGCGCATCAACAAGCACCTGCGGCACTTCAAGATATCGGATTTACGCATCTTTCTTTTTATGTCGACGATTTTGAAGAAGCACTCGAGCGTATGGTGGAAGCAGGTGGCGAACCCGTTTCTGAACCGCATGAGAATACACGCTATGAAGATTCTGTCGGAAACGAAACTATTTACATTAAAGCACCATGGGGCAGCTTAATCGAGCTTCAAACCATCCCAAATGGTTACTATTATCCTGAAGATAGTGAAGCTGAAGTCTTTATTCCTAAAGAAGATTAAACTATGAAATTAAAATATCTGAATCGTGACACATAGAATATATCAGCTAAGCTGTTTTGATGATATTAAGTCGGTCATATCTTAAGATAGATATACTGTATATTTTAAAGAAAGGTGATTTACTTTGGGTAAATTAGATAATAAAGTCGCAATCATTACTGGAGGGTCTTCAGGTATTGGAGAAGCAGTCGCAAAACGATTCGCAGCTGAAGGCGCTAAAGTTGTGATTGTGAATCGTCATAAAGAGAAAGGCGAAAAAGTGCTCAAAGCGATTGAAGACAATGGCGGCACAGGTCTAGCGTTAGGCGTAGACGTAACGTCTAAAGATTCGGTGGAAGAAGCGGTTAAAACAATCAAAGATCAATTCGGCACAATTGATATCTTATACAATGGTGCTGGTGTTCATGATGGTTATAAAGATGCTTTAGAAACAGACGAAGACACATTTGATTTATTAATGGGCGTCAACGTAAAAGGTGCTTACCTATTCACACACGCTGTCTTACCGACATTCTTAGATAATAATAGCGGTGTCATCATCAACGTAGGTTCACAAGGTTCATCTATGGCAGGTGTCGGCGGCAGTACGTATGTCACAACAAAACATGCGATTGCCGGCTTCACTAAACAACTAGCCTATGACTTTGGCTCTAAAGGTATCCGCGCAAATCTCTTGTCACCAGGATTTATCGAAACACCTATGACAGAGGGTGTTGATGAACAACGTACAAAAGATATTCCAGCTCAACGTGCAGGTAAACCAGAAGACCTCGCATCAGCTGCAGTCTTCCTTGCCTCTGATGAAGCAGCTTATGTCCAAGGCGCTGAACTTAATGTAGATGGCGGTTGGACTGTAGGAAGATAAAATAATGAATTAAGAAAATAAGCTTTAAAAGCACTGTATAACTGATTTAATCAGCCTTATACAGTGCTTTCTTACTATATAAGAAAAAAATATTCAAGTATATTATTGTTTATTTTTATTTATTTGTACCACTAAGAAAGTTGTTTCATCTAATTAATATGGTAACATTAAATAAGAAAATGATTTTTAAAATGGAGGAGATTAACTTTGAGCAGAGTTCGTGTAAGGAACTTGACCAAAGTCTTTGGCAGAAATAGCCAAAAGGCACTTAAAATGGTTAAAAACGGAGATTCCAAGCAAGAAATTTTTAAAAAAACAGGTGCCACTGTTGGTGTTTACGATGCAAGCTTTGATGTAGAGGACGGAGAAATATTTGTGATTATGGGACTCTCCGGTAGTGGTAAGTCTACATTAGTCCGCTTGATTAATCGTTTGATTGAACCTACTTCAGGAAGCGTGTACATAAATGAAGATGATGTATCAAAAATGTCTAAAAATGAATTACGCGAGGTGCGTCGGACTAAAGTCAATATGGTTTTCCAAAACTTCGGCTTATTTCCTAAACGTACTGTATTAGAAAATGCAGAATATGGATTAGAAATACGGGGTGTAGAAAAAGAAAAACGCCGTAAACAAGCAGAAAAAGCTCTAGAAGATACTGGATTACTTTCATTTAAAGATCAATATCCTAATCAGCTTTCTGGCGGAATGCAGCAACGTGTAGGTCTAGCACGTGCACTCGCAAATGATTCTGAAATATTATTGATGGATGAAGCTTTCTCAGCACTTGACCCTCTTATCCGTCGAGATATGCAAAATGATTTACTCGAACTACAGCGAAAAGTAAAGAAAATTATTATCTTTATCACCCATGATTTGAATGAAGCTTTACGTATTGGTGACCGTATTGCTTTAATGCGTGATGGAAAAATTATGCAAATTGGTACTGGTGAAGAAATTTTAACGAATCCAGCCAATGACTTCGTCAAAGAATTTACGGAAGATGTTGACCGTTCTAAAGTACTGACTGCAGAAAATATTATGGAACCACCACTTACGATTAATGTCGAAACAGAAGGCCCTAACGTAGCCTTGCAACGTATGCGTCAAGAAGAAGTCAGCATGCTGCTAGCCATTGATCGTAACCGTAAACTAAAAGGTAGTATCTCTGCTGAAAGTGCATTAGAAGCCAGAGAGAAAGGTCTATCTTTAAAGGATGTTACGAATGATAACGTTCAAAAAATTAATAAAGACATGTTCGTTAGCGATATTTTCAATATTATTTATAACTCCCCTGCACCGCTTGCAGTAGTAAGTAAAGAGAATGAACGTGTGATTGGTGTCGTGGTCAGAGGTAGTGTTATTGGGGCAATGAGCACTAAAAATATCACTGTGGGAACAGATACTTCTTCTGATTCTGAGAAAGAAGAGGTGAATGCAGATGCTTAACTTTTCAATGAAACAATTACCTTTTGCAGAATGGATTGACGCTATCGTAGATTGGCTGACTGATCATCTGTCAGGTTTATTTACAGTATTAAGGATTGCTGGAGAAGCAGTGATGAACTTCATGACTATGATTCTAACAGCTATTCCTCCTTTTGTTATGATGGCTATCTTAGTCATCGCAGCTTTCTTTGTATTCAAACGTAAGTGGGGCTTTGCCGCATTCACTTTAGTCGGCTTACTGTTTATTTATAACCAAGATATGTGGACCGATTTAATGAACACAATCACTTTGGTCATTATTTCCAGTTTAGTCGCTGTTATTATCGGAGTACCTTTAGGTATCCTGATGTCTAAAAGTGATACAGTAGAAAAAATTATCAAACCTATATTAGACCTTATGCAGACAATGCCTGGGTTTGTATACCTCATCCCTGCTGTCGCATTCTTTGGTATCGGTATGGTACCAGGGGTTTTCGCATCTGTTATCTTCGCATTGCCACCAACGGTCAGAATGACGAACTTAGGGATTCGTTCTATCTCTACAGAGTTAGTGGAAACATCTAATTCATTCGGTTCTACTGCTTGGCAAAGATTATTTAAACTTGATTTACCTATGGCAAAAGAAAACATATTCGCAGGTATTAACCAAACGATTATGTTAACACTTTCTATGGTAGTTATTGCTTCTATGATTGGGACACCTGGACTTGGGCAAGGTGTTTTAGCTGCTGTACAACGTTCAGAAGTCGGTAACGGTTTTGTGTTCGGTATTGGAATTGTAGTCCTTGCTATTATTATCGACCGCTTCACTCAAGCTTTAAATCGTCCTAAAAACACTAGAATGAGTAACAAGAAAAAATGGATTATCACAGGCATTATTGCACTTATTGCTTTAATTGTTATTTTGCTTTCTATTTTCTTCTCACCAACTAAATCTTCAAACAAAGGTACAATCACGTTAGCTTATGCGCAACAAGATGATCAAATTGTTTCAACAAACGTGATGAAACAAGTGCTAGAAGAAGAAGGTTACACAGTTAATACAACATCTTTAGATATCCCTGTGGTTTGGGAAGCTGTAGCTAAAGGAGAAGCGGATGCTATGACTGGACCATGGCTTCCTGTCACACATGAAGCACAATATAAAGAATTCAAAGACGAGTTAGATGACTTAGGGCCACATATTGACGGTAAAGCTAAGCTTGGACTTGTCGTTCCTTCATACATGGATGTAGACTCTATAGAAGATTTAGACAATCAAGCTAAGAAAAAAATAACAGGTATAGAACCAGGTGCCGGGATTGTTAAGGCCACAGACAAAACAATCAAATCATACCCTAACTTAAAAGGTTGGGAACAAGTCATCTCTTCTACAGGTGCAATGAACGCACAATTAAAACGAGCTGTTCAAAATAAAGATGAAATCGTGATTACAGGTTGGAGTCCATACTGGATTTTCCAACGTTACGACTTAAAATATCTAGATGATCCAAAAGGAACTATGGGTAGAGCTGAAAGCATCCATACGATGACACGTAAAGGATTAAAAAAAGATATGCCAGAAGCCTATAAAATCCTAGACAATTTCAAATGGGATGTAAAAGATATGGAATCTATTATGTTAGAAATTGAAGATGGTAAAGATCCAGAAAAAGCAACAAGCGAATGGATTGAAAACAATCGAGATAAAGTAGACAAATGGAAAGAGAAATAAGATTGTATAGTCATAAACTTTAAAGCTATACACATAATAAAACTCTGCAGCATCACTGACTTAACCAGTGTACTGCAGAGTTTTTTCTTTCAAAATATCAATATCTCAAAAAATAATAAATACCAAATGCTACAAGATAAATAACTAAGAATATCACAAAGTTCAACACTATCTTTACAGGCCATGATTTTGAGCCAAAACATTTCTTAGTTATTGTAGAGCTAATCAACGTTGCGAAGAATACGGTAATACCTATAAAGATTATTAGTGAAATGTCTTCCATACACAGAGAACACCTTTCTTAGTTCCCTTAATAATTATCCCAATTTAACTTTAACATAATATACGAAGATAATATTATGATGGTTTTCAAACATTATCGACTGTGGCTTTCTCATTATTCATATAGCCTTCTATTAACTTCTCTTCTAATTTATTTAAATCGTTCTTAAGAAACTTATCGAATGCTTGTTTAACTTTTTCTAGCACTTCTTCATGACTCATTACGCCTTCATTAGAATATGTATAAAAATTCTTAGAGTAAATTGTGTGATGTTTACGTGTTAATTTTTTTCTGAAGACTTTAAATACCTTACTATGTTGAAGCGCAATATTAAGCATATCTGTCCTTACTTCATTTTCTCCTGGACCAATCAATAAAGTAACCCCTGTGAAATGACTATTATTCTTAATCTCAAACAGAAGGATTCTACCACTATCAGTCCAAGGGATTTCAGTATTATTTTTAGGCATAATACGTTCTAAATTTTTAGTTGTAAATCTGATATAACCTTTGCTACTTTGATCTAAGATTAGGTTTTCATGTTCAGGTATATATGTCTACAACATTTTAGAGATTTCACTTAATGTATCTGGTTTATATTCATAGATTAAATCCAATGCTCTCTTATGTTTGGCATAAATCTCACCACAAATTTTTTCTAATGCTTCGTCTCCCACGATATGCCTCCTTAAAATATCAATATACTGTTCAATAAAATCTACTGCTTGTGGATTCATCATTGCTTTTTTATTCACCATAGTTTCATCGATACATTCAATGATTTGGTTATAAGAGATATTGGACCATACCTCAACATTACTAGCTTCTTCACCGTGTGGTGTTAAGAATATAAATAATTTCTCATAACCACTATAGGATTGTTCCACCTTATCTTGATACTTCTTCAATTGATGCTTAGATTCTTTACTCCACATCTTGTTTTCAATCACAATAAGCGTTTGATTTTGTTCTGACACGACTAATAAATCAATGTTATTCCACTCTCGTAACACTTTCGCATCGTCAAAGTCATTTAATAATAACTTAAAGATTGTTTGTTGATCTTTTTTAGACTCTGAACATTCAATATAAGCTCGAATTAAACTTTTAATAAAGGCATCATCAAGCCCATGAATCTCATTTGGATTCAATAACCAAGCCAACATATTACTGTGACGTATTTCGGTGTTCACAACACCAAGTATTTCAAACAAATTAAACTGGTTGGAATACTTTTCAATTTCTTTTAAAGAATCAATGTCTTTCAGAAATTCCATTAATGCTTGTTCATCATTATTCATTCAGCTGCTCCTTGATGTTTTCTTTATCTATATTTAAAGCTTCTTTTAGTCAGCTATGCCATTTATAAGCACAACTTCTAATTTATTCATTTATTATATCATCAATACTTTCAATTTAAGTATCGCTTTTCCTAAGTTATTTAAGCGGATTTATCCACTTATTTCCATACATCTTAATAAAGAGAAACATCTACTTTATTAGTTATTTCAATTTAGCAACTCTAACTTTATTACATAAAACTAAAAAGTTCTCTATTTATTAAAAAAGTTCTATGAAAGGTTTGTTAAATAGATTATTCTATTAATAACAACGTTAAAGATGGGAGATAGTGTATTGAAAAAGATTTTTGTTAGTTTAGGAATTGTAGCACTTGTAGCTGCATTAGGCATTGCGATTGTCTTTGCGTATGGCAGTTATAAAGATTTGGAACTAAAAAAAGAAGAAACTAAAGTAGCTGAAGAAAAAGAGAAAAAAGCAAAAGAGAAACAAAAGAAAAAAGAACAAGAAGACAACGAAAATAACACTGAAGCAGTGAATAGTGAAGAAAGTAATACACAAGAAGCATATGACCAAACACAAAACGATACTACCGCTTCCCAAGCACCTCAAGCACCTGTAAAAGAAACTCAACCTGCACAAAATCAAAACAATAATAACCAAGCATCTTCTAAAAACACATCAGAATCACCAAGCAGCTCTTATGATCCAGATGCTGAGTATGCAAAACAAAAAGAAATGTATGAAAAAGCTGCCAGAGGAGAAATTCCTGAGCCAGGCGCAGACATTTCTGGTGACAATTCACAATTAATGGAACGTGATCCAAGTACGCTTACGAATGATGAAGTTGAACAAAGGGATAGAAGAACGAATGCGATGGAAGCGGAAAGTCAATAATCTAACGTAATACACATATAATAAGGGGAACTAACATATGAATAAGCTTTTAGTAATTTTATCCGTCGTATTAGTACTCGGAATCATAGGTGCTGTAGGTTTCTTTGGATACAACAAATATCAAGAAGTCGAATTAGAGAAAAAGAAATTAGAAGCACAATTAAAACAAGGTGAAGAAAATGATGAGTCAGAAGCTGAGTCTAATAACACTGAAAACATAGGTCAGTCAGACGAATCGACAAGTAATCAACAAGAAACACAAGTTACTGACGGAAGTGAAACTGTTAAAATTAGTGGCGGTTCAGGTAGTGGTACTGCTAATAAAGAAGAATTCTCTGATTTACAAGTGAACAGAGATAATGTCTTCGATTATCTAATCGCTGCCATTAATCAAAGTGAAGGCGGAGACGCTTCAAAAATTAAGTTTCAACAACCAGAACTAATTATGCAAGATGGCGGAATGTGGAAAATTCCTGCGAATAATAAATCAGGACATGGCTCTTATACTTTCATAGTTAATCAAAATGGTACAGTAGAATTTTGGGATGGCATGATGAATGATAAGTTCGATGAAATACATGTGACTTTACCTTAATAAACGAGGATTGAGTGTGATTGCTCAATCCTTTTTTATTTTACCTTCCTTGATTACAGCTAATGTATAAGTTTGACGTTATAAACTCTATGAATGAGAAT
Organism: Staphylococcus sp. HMSC65H10; assembly: GCF_001839185.1. Taxonomy (NCBI): domain Bacteria; kingdom Bacillati; phylum Bacillota; class Bacilli; order Caryophanales; family Staphylococcaceae; genus Staphylococcus; species Staphylococcus sp. HMSC65H10. The sequence continues at coordinate 196,545 of NZ_KV840424.1, forward strand.
AGATATGATTCAAAAGTGATAAAGAGATTGTTTTAAATGGCTAAAATAAGGAGGATTCATAATAAATGGGCGTTTTTGATGTAGATTATAATAAGATTAACATTTTGAAAGATATGCCTTATAAGGTCGAAATCACACATCATACATGGATTACCATGTCAGATGGCACAAAGCTTTCAGCTAAAATTTGGTCACCTGTTATGGAAGGTGTGAATAAAGGAACGGTATTAGAATATTTACCATACAGAAAAGATGATTTCACTGCTTTAAGAGATGAAATTAGGCATAAATACTTCGCAGGACATGGTTATACTGCGATCAGAGTAGATATTAGAGGTACTGGAGATTCAGAAGGTATCATTGAGGATGAGTATCCAAAAATCGAACAAGATGATGGTGTAGAAGTCATTGAATGGATTGCGAAACAACCTTGGTCTAATGGTTCTGTCGCGATGATTGGTAAATCATGGGGCGGTTTCAATGGTTTGCAGATTGCCGCAAGACAACCCGAAGCCTTAAAGACTATCATCACATTATGTTCGACAGATGACAGGTACGCAGATGATGTTCATTATCGCGGCGGCACAATGATGGCTTCAGACATGTTGTGGTGGGCGTCTACGATGTTTGCGTATAATGCTCGTCCTCCATTCCCTAAATTTGTCGGTGATAGATGGTATGATATGTGGCTAGATAGATTAGAAAATACACCGCCATTTGTAGAAAAATGGGTAGAACATCAAACAAGAGACAGTTACTGGAAACATGGTTCAGTCAATGAGAATTACTCTGATATTCAAACTCCAGTTCTTACAATGAGCGGATGGGCAGATGCATATCCAAACGCTGTCTTTCGTTTAATGAATAACTTAAATGTATCTAAAAAGGCCATTGTCGGTCCTTGGGCACACGAGTTCCCTGATCTTGCGATACCTGGCCCTCAAATAGGTTATCTTCAAGAAGTATTAGAATGGTTAGATAAATGGATGGGCTCAACTAAAGATACAACACATCAAGATGAATTCTTAGTATATCTTCAAGATTCAGTAGAACCTCAAACTTCTTATTCATACCGTGATGGTAAATGGTTAGATTTACTACAAGAACAAGTCAATTATCAAGATATCTTACATGATTTAGAAGGCTCAGTCAGATTATTAAACCGCCAACATCACGGCCTTTATTCAGGCGTCTTTTGTCCATTTGGTCAAGAAGGCGATCTACCGGATGATCAAACAATTGATAATGCTTTGGCTACAACAGTACTACTTAATCATCTCGATAACGATATCAATATCATTGGCATGCCTATCGCAAAATTACGTGTGAAATCAGATAAACCAAAAGCCAATATTCATGTCAGATTGTCAGATGTACATCCTAACGGTAAGAAGACTTTAATTACGAGAGGTCAATTCAACATCAATCATCATAAGAGTCATGAGTTCCCCGAAGCCTTACCTATTGATGAATATGTCGATGTCGAATTCCCACTGGATGTTATTGGTTATAACTTACCAAAAGGACATCAGTTAGAAGTTTCTATGTCACCAACCTATTGGCCTCAAGTTTGGCCTTCTGCAGAAATTGCAAACATAGATGTTGATTTAACGCATTCAAACATTGAAGTAACTTATGTGAATGATTTTAAAGCAGTTACTTTAAATTATCCACATTCAGAAACAGCAGAACCTTTAGAGAAAGAAGTTATCAGAGAAGGCAGTCGAACAAGAAATGTGATTAAGCAACTTACTGAGGATAAGTGGGTCTTAGCGGATTACTCAGATGAAGGCTTAAGAAACTTACCGCATTTAAATATTACGTATGGTACAGAAAACTATAATGACTTTGTGATTGTAGAAGATGATCCATTATCTGCTTATGTTAAATGTACATGGGATGTCATTGTTAAAGATGATGATATCGATACAAGAGTTGAAACAATCAGTGAGATGTGGTGTGATGAAACATACTTCTATCTCTACAATAAAGTCATTGCTTATAACAACGATGAACACTGCTTTGAAAAAGAATGGCACAAAAAATATAAACGAAACTTTGTATAAAATTAAGAGGGTGAGACAAGACGTCCCACCCTCTTTTTCTGGTTAAATACAAACAGTTCAATATGAACTTTTTAACTACTTACATCAAGCCTTTTAACATACCGTACCAATACATTCTTGGTAAGATATCTTTCTTCAAGATATACATACTTCTACGTTCTTTAGCTTGGTTAAATGGCATCGTTTCTCTTGGCTTTTTTATTATAGTCAAACTCAGCTAACATCATCGTATTATAACTTGTCACGATTGGACATGATGTATAACCATCATAATGATGTGTCAGCATTTCTTGATTCATTACTTGTAGTAAGTTATTCACAACAACTGGTGCTTGTTTTCTAATTGCGGCACCTGTTTTAGATGTTGGTGAGTTAGAAGCATCACCTAACGAAAAGACATTGTTGTATGTCTTGTGCTGCATTGTCGTAGGATCGATATCTACCCAACCTGCATCATCTGCTATCGCACTGTTTTTAACGACATCTAAAGGTCCCATGGGCGGTGTGACATGTAACATCTCATAATCTAATGTTTTAGTCTCACCTGTTTGTAAGTTTTCAAAAGTTGCTTTTCTTTGTTCGCCATCAATTGCGATTAAGTGGTGTTGATAATCTACGTTAATGTCTCTTTCTTCAACAATACGTTCTAAAGGCTTTTTATATTTATCCACTTCGAACATCGCAGGTTTTGCGGTCTCAAAGATAACATTCGCTTGATTGCGCATATTATGTTTTCTGAAGTAATCCTCAGCTAAAAACATAATTTTCATAGGTGCCCCACCACATTTAACCGCTGTATTCGGATGGGTGAATATCGCGTTGCCGCCTTTAAAATTAGACAATTGATTCCATGTTTCTTTCGCATATTGTGGTGCATAGTTAGAGCACACACCATTTTTACCGATATTTTCTTTAAGTCCTTTCACATCAGACCAATTCACTTGTAAGCCTGGACATACCACTAAATAGTCATAACTGACTTGTTTCTCATTATCTAGTTGGATGTGATTCTCTTTTGGATTAAATTGCTGAACAGCTTGTTTAATCCAATCAACACCCTTAGGCAGTACTTGTTTCATACTTTTACGTGTGGATTCTAATTTTGATGCCCCTGCGCCTACTAACGTCCATAAAGGTTGATAATAATGATCTGACGCAGGATCAACAATTGCGATTTGTCCTTTTAAATCTTTTCTCTGTCTTAAAAGTCGCGCTGCCACTGTGATACCAGCTGTACCGCCACCTATAATGACCACTTTATAATGTTGAGCCATCTTTACCACGTTCCTTTATTTTATGATTGATGACTGTTCTAGATCAACTTCTTAAAAATACCTACAGTGGTATATTAAAAGATACATCGAAATAAGTCAAATGCCCTTAGGGGTATTTATTTGTATATCAATGATGTATAAATAATAGATTCCATTTAATCCCCTTAAAAATAATCCTATTATATATTTTACCCTCACAGTTACACGAAACACTTAATAGACCCCGTATTTTTCATAAATTCTTTGTTTATAGTAAAAACTACATAACTGGCATCATTAAAAATAAAAAAACGACTATTCATTATTAAAACAATCGCTAATATTGTCTAATAAGTGAATAGTCGTTTATGACAAAACTCTTTATTTAATGTTCTTGATAACTTCCTGACGTAGTTTACCTCTTAATTCTGCCATCGTATTCAGGTTATACTTTTGATATTCTCCAGAAGCAATTCTAAAAGCATGTACACCTAATACTTCATTTTTACTGTTTAATACTGCCCCACCTGAAGATCCAGGTTCAGCCATCATCTGATAATAACCAATAGGATTCACATTACGTGCCAACATAGAGTATTTACCAGTTGAATGATACATCGTACCCATTGGATCATTTTTAAATTTTCCAGCCGGTAAACCATAATGATACATATGGATAGGTGTATTCGCTTTAATTTTCGTGATTGATGTTTCTGGTGCGATTTTACGTACGGTCATATATTTAGATAAATCTTCTTTTGTATACAATAACGCGACATCTCCATATTGAAGCATCTTAACGCCTGTAACGGTAACAGTACGCGCTACTTTCGAACCTTCTCGTAATAAATCTATTCTCAAGTTTTGTACTTTTGAAGGTGTCATCGGTTTACGTGCTTGTGAATCGTTGACCACATGATTCGCAGTTAGAATTGTGTGTTTTCCAATTGCGGTACCTGTGCCATAAGTCAGCTTTTTAGTCGTTGGATTGTAGTTAAACATCGTCGCAATATTAGCTGCTTTAGCTGTTGTATGATTAATCGTTACCCCTTTATTACCAGAGGCTTTCATAATTTTTAATGCATCATTGATACCTGAGGCATAGGTAGTCTGCCCGAAGTCTCGAACATTCTCACTACCAGGTATCCCTTTTGGCCAAAGTTTTGGTGCTTGATTATAGTAATTGCTTACTGGAGCTTTCGGCTTAGGCGCAACCTTCGGTACTGGCTTTGGAGCTGCTTTAGGTTTCGTTGTGACTACTACTGTTTTCTTTTTAACAGGTGCTTTCTTTACTGTTGTAGATAACAATTGAACTTTTCTCTTTGGCACTGCTGATGCTTTCTTTTTAGAAACAACTGGTGCCTTTTTCTTACTTACTGTTTTAGCTTTTGGTTTTGATTTAGTGTTTGCTTTTGGCTTTGCTTTTACTTTTTTAGATTTTGACACTACTTTTGATTTTTTAGTTACAGGTGCTTTTTTAGCAACTTTTTTAACAGCAGGTTTAGATTTTTTAACTGAGCTTGATAAGTGTTGTGGTTTGATACCTTTTGGACTCGTAAAAGTTGTTTTAGCCTTTGGTTGTTTAACGTTTGAAGGTACTGCTTTTATTGGTTTAACTGGTTGCGTTTTAACTGGAGCTGCTTTTTTTAATACTTTTAACTGGTGGCGATACTTTAGTATTCTGTTTTGTGATCACATTAGATGTTTTTTGAAGTGGTTTATTAGGTAAAATCGGAGGTGTTTGCACCGCTTCTGCTTTTACAACTTGAGGTTGTTTTAACTCTGTCTGTTGCTTTGGAATTACTGGAGAATTTGGAGCTTCAACGTTGTTTTGTGTAGAAAGTTGCGGCTCATTCTGTGAGAGGTTTGTAACTGGTTCATCGTTTACATTAGCTTCTGCTTTATCAGTTGTAACAGTTGCTCTCTGATCAACTTGTTTCTCGACCTCTTGATTCGTTTCTGATGCATATGCGTTGTTATTTTGAAACACTAACACGCAACCCATGAAGATTAAAATTAATAAAAAACTGTATACATATTTACCCATCGAGAATCCTTGATTCATCAGACCTCATCCCCTTATTTCTATCTATGAAATGGGCACACCCTTATTTCCTCATAAGCATATCCTTTTTAACTAGGTATAGCAATATATTTTTAAAGATTTAATTGACTATTTTTAGTAGTTAAAATAAGTCAGCGATATCGGGTGATAATTAATAAAAAATTCGATTGAGAGATAACCGTTAAGTTATCTCATCAACCGAATTTATGAGGTTTCTATTCATGATTATGAAATAGTAATTGAGTCATTATTTTATTTACAACGTCACTGCTTTGTCTCATGTCCTTTTTGATCTACTACGTAGTCTTGACGCGGCATCATTGATTCTAAGGCATGTCCTTCTATATCTACTTTTGGAAGAATACGTTTCAACCATTTTGGTAAGTACCATGATGCTTTACCAAATAACACTGTGAGGGCTGGAATAATCATTAATCTAACGACAAACGCATCAAACAGTACACCAAACGCTAAGGCAATACCCATTGTCTTAATCATGACATCTTCTTGCGTTACAAATGCCATGAATACACTGAACATAATCAGTGCAGCCGCTATGATAACTGGGCCACTTTCTTTAATACCTACTTTGATTGAATGCTTGTTGTCTTTTGTACGGCTATATTCTTCATGTACACGAGACATTAAGAACACTTCGTAGTCCATTGCTAAACCGAACAAGATACCAATAACAATAACAGGCAAGAAAGCAAGTACAGGTGCTGTTTCGTGTACACCAAACAGTTGATTTAAGAAGCCATCCTGCATAATAAAGGTTGTGAAACCAAGTGTAGCAGTTAGTGATAAAATGAATCCTAAAACTGCTTTTAACGGAATAAGTAATGAACGGAATACAACCATGAGTAAGATAAATGCGAGTGCCACAATGATACTAGCAAAGACAGGAATCGCATCATTTAATTTCTTAGACATATCGATATTAATCACGTTTTGTCCTGAAATTTCTGTATCAAAGCCATATTTACTTTTCGCTTTATCATGATAGTCTCTTAAGTCTTTTACTAATACATCTGTTTTTTCTGATTGCGGACCATGTTTAGGAATAATAGTCATTAATGCATAGTCATTACTCTTAGACATCATTGGAGGAGCTACAATACTTACATTTTTCATTCCATTGACGTCTTTCATCACTTGCTGTAAATCTTTTTGTAATTCTTCAGGTTGATCTTTTTTATTTTTGACATTGATTAACATCGGAATTTGTCCGTTGAAACCTTCACCGAACTTATCACTCATAATGTCATATGCTTTTTTCTCTGTTGCATGCGGTGGTTTCACACCATCATCTGGAATACCTAAACGCATATGCGTCACTGGAATAGATGCAGCACCTAAAAGTACGAGACCTAAAATCACTGCAATAATAGGTTTACCTACCACTAATTTAGACCAGAATGTATCTGCTGATTGATTCACTTTTTTCTTAGTTTTAGGTTGAATACGTTTATGGAAGACACTGATTAATGCTGGAACAAGTGTTAACGCACTAATCACCGCAAATAACACACTGATCGCAGACATATATCCCATAATACTTAAAAATCCAATACCTACTAAACCTAAACCACAAACTGCGATAATTACTGTAACACCTGCAAAGACAACTGCACCGCCAGCTGTACCAATTGCGAGACCAATCGCTTTAATTACGTCAGGTTCTTTTTTAATAATTTGACGATAGCGGAATAAAATAAAGAGTGCATAATCTATACCTACTGCGAGTCCTATCATCACTGCCAATGTCAACGTCACATTAGGAATTGCTGTGAAGTGCGTCAGCAATCCAATAATACCTACACTTGTTAAAAGTCCTAAGACTGCTGTCACAATCGGTAATCCTGCTGCGATAAATGAACCGAATGTAATTAACAATACAATGAATGCGACCGCAATACCGATTAATTCAGATGCGCCACCCATTTCAGTTGCGGCTGCCATCCCTGTTCCTGTTAATTCTGTTTGAATATGATGTTTATCTTTAAGTTCACTTACCTGATCTTTGACTTTATCAATGCTTTTCACATCCATCGCTGCAGCACTGACTTTATATTGAACATCAGCGAAAGCTGTTGTTTGATCCTCACTTATTTGTTGATTAGTATATGGATCTGTAACACTTTCTACATGTTTATCTTCTTTTTTAATATCATTTAAGGTTTTCTGAACATCTTTCATGACTTCAGGTTTCATAATTCCTTTTTTATCATCGGATTTCAGAACGACTCTAATACCAGCCTTTTCATTATCTACCTTAAATTCCTTTTCAATCTTTTGGTTTGTTTCTATAGACTTCATACCCGTCATCTTAATATCATTTTCAAATTGCGGGGGTTTAACTGCCATTGTAATTACTAATGCGGCTAAAACCGCAATCCATAAAACGATAGAGAGCCATTTATGTTTTGCTGTAAAAGTACCAATTTTATATAAAAATTTTGCCATATCATTTTCCCCCCAGTATAATATATAGTGTAGCTTAATCTACATAGTAGTTTTAACTACGCTATAAGTTTACCAAGCACTAAACAGCATTCATATCCTCAAACAAATAGCTATGTATGTATAAACTACATTTCGAAGTAAATGTTGTTTTTACTTCGAAAGACTTACACATAACAAAAAAGCTACAAACAACTTATGTTGTTCATAGCTAAATGGATATTCATCATTATTCTTATAACTTACTATATAACTGATTCAAAGCTGTAAGTAGTTCATTTTCAAATTTACCTTCTAAATATTCTACTTTAGTGTATAATTCTTTATTAGTATTGCTTAAATCAATATTCAAAGATTGATGCTCTATTTTTTCCATACTCTTATAACTATATTTTAATTTAAATGTTGATTCATAATCCATTGGTAAGATAATACATGTTGATGTTTGATTTGGCATAAACACTTTTTCTTTTTGTGCATTTAGAAATTTTCTTAAGTATTCAGGGATATCTTTTCCAATTATATTGATATCTTCAATTTTTGCTGGTGCATTTCCATAATTTTTAAGTACAATTTTTTTTACAAAATTACCCACATGATAACTTTCATAATGTACGCCGATATATCCTTTATTTTGTGTAATATAGGATTTCCTTGTGTATTTAGCTGTTATTATAGTTGCTATACAAGCAAAAACAGCAACTATAACAGAACATATCGAAATTATTATTTCATATTCCATTCCCATTCTCCTTATAACTTACACTTTCAAAATTCTCCTCTTCTTAAATAACCTAAACAAAGCTTACATTAAATCAATAAATCAGTTTTGTTTTTCAAATCTAGTCATTATCAAAATCAAATAAATAACTAAAATACATTTGGAGTAATCTAACTTTGATATTTCGATTAATCCATGAGCAATTTCATTTCTTAGATTAAAACCTGATTGCTCAATCATTACAAATTTAATCAATTTATGAATGTCTTTTCCTAAAGTCTCTTTAATATCTTCTCTGTTTAAAAATGTATTAAATGTTTCTTCGTGCTGTGTGTTTCCCTTTTTAATAGAAGTTGTAGGATAGCCGGCTTTAAAAAACATATTTCTAGTTATTGATTCAAATTGAGGAACTAAAATATGCACAGCACTTATATAATCCCCTTTTAAGAACCTTTCAATTCCACGTCTAATAAAAGGTGTATTTTTACTGTCCAATAATTCCCATCTACTTAATTTATCCATAAAATCTTCAGTAGAAATTTTGTTTTCTTTTATCATTTTTTCAAAAACAGTTTTAAGCTTTAATTCGAAATGTAAATATACATTTATTGTGTATTGGTTATTTAAATTTATATAATTTATTTTTTCTTCTGATGATGCTGACTCTACTTTTTTCCCTCCGCTTAATATACTTATTGGAATTAAAGACTGTAGTGGATATTCTTTTTTAAAATTATAAAATTGTTTTTCAATTTGTGAGATGTTTGGTATAAAATAATCGCTATATGCAATATTATCTAATGAATTTTGAATGTTGGAAGAAATTATACTTTCAACTGATTGATCAATATATTTTTTTAAAATCGAGATTGAAATTGGAATTTCTATTAAATTCATTTCGTCACTCTTTTCATATTCTTCATAATTTTTTTAATCCTAATCTTCATTTCATTAACTTTTTCTGTATTACCTATTTCCTTATAAAGTTTCATAGCCTTCTCTAAAAATCCTAATTTTACTAATAAACTCTTCTTTGCTCTGCCTTGTTGATATTCCGCTTCTAATTCATAAGTTTTTCCAATATCATTTTTCAATGCAATTATATTTATATTTTCAAATGGAATAATCTTAGAATATTCAATCAATTCTTCGACTAATTTTCGATAACCTTCATAGTTTTTATTTTCCCAATAATTATCAAGGTTTTCATTCAGTGTTCTTTTAAGTTTTACCATATCATATTGTGAAACAACTTCACTATATTTAGAAGTTAAAATTTCTCTTATAAGCTGAAAATGATTGAGTAAATAGCTACACTCTGTATTATTATCGCACTCATTTATTTGTTTATTCATTAGCTCAAAAGATTTTGCTAATTTTTCTTTGTTTCCCATTAAAAGTGATACTTGTACTAATCTAGCTAGTAATGAAAAATAATTACAAGTTTCATTATAGCGTTCAATTATTTCAATAAGAGCTGATAGTAGGGTATTTTGAAATTTCATATTTATTCATAATGGTTCTTTTATGTCCATATTCAAACAAATAATCAGAATATCTTAACTTCAAAAAGAGGTTATGAGTTTCTTCTAATCTCCTTTCATAATATTTAACTTGTGTTTCACTAAACTTTTTTACATCTGGCCATTTATTGTCATCATTATACTTATACAACGGTTCAAATCTAGTTTTATTCAGTTTTTCAAATAAAATTGGTGTGTTTTCAGTCAAAGAACAGATTTCAATTTCATATTGTGCATGTTTTGCTTTATCCTTTAGTTTTTCCTTTTCTGCCCAATATTTAATATCTTTAAACCCTTCAATAAATTCTGTGTAATATTTAGTAGTTTTAATTAATTCTACTTTTAAAATTTTCTCTTTATACTTATCCATAATTCACCACTTAAAGTTTAATTTAATAATAGCTCGTACTTCACTTATAATTTGCAGAAGGATATTGGCTAATAGTAAAGTTTTTACAAGAAATTTAAATTTGAGCAAAATTGTTCTAACTCATTGATTATTTGATCAATCTCTACTTCTATAATATTTTCATTTCTATTTGGTCTACTATTATCGTATCTAAAGGTATTATTTTTTAATTCAACTTTATCTATTTCGTGAGCAAGAGTATCTCTCAATCTAGTATGAGGCATTTCTGGCATTTCTATACTATAAAACTCTTTTACTAGTTTTTTTCTACCATTTCTTGTACGTATGTTATCACTTATATATTGTTGAATAATTTTTTCATATGTGCTATTTATTGAGCTTCCATCTCTTTCAGGTAAATTAGATAAAATTAATGAACTAACATAGCTCTCTGACAAAACAAAGATTGTTAACATCAACGATTTTTTTACTAGCTTATCCTCTTCAACTGAAATTTTATCTTTAACTTTATCTATTTCATTTTTATAATCATTAAGAGGTATGATTGACATAAAATAAAGTTCCTCATCCATCATTACTGATAACGGCCAATATTTAGATGATTCAGGTATAGCTGCATCATACTCACGTTGAGTTCCTTCTGGAATGCCATGTTTTTCAAATGTTTTTGCTATTGAATCCCTCAAAACATTTATTGTAGGAATTTGAATCTCATACTCAGTTATTGAGTTTATAAATTGTTCTATATTAAGTTCTTCATTGAATTCTTCGCCCTCCTTTTTAATAATAGCCTCATTGCAAATGTCTTCATATAATTCATCTTCACTCCCGTGTAAACTCTTTAAAATTTCAAAAAATTCAAACGGATCTGTAATATATCCAAACTGTATATTTATTCCTAATAAATTCAGTACTTCTTCAACTTGAAAATCATCATAGTCACTTAAACTAGGCCACTCTATATATCCCCCATACACAAAACCATCTTTATTTGAATCTATATCTTCATAAGGTTCCAAAATTTCTTTCAATTGTTCTAAAAAATGATTGTCCATCATTTACCTCCTTTTAAAATAATGATTTTTGTTATAATATAGATGTTCTAAAATTTCGTAGGTCGCCTTTTCCAATCTTGCTACAATCTTTATAACGCATAACTAATCACGCGCAGATTAGATTAATTACCTGTCAAAATCTTCTATCTTAATTTTTCCACTCGTCCTCAAATTTATCTAATGGAATATTTATAACATGACCTTTATTGCTTTTTTCTTTATTATTTTCATTTATATTCACAGTAAAACACAACAGTATAATCAGCTCTCTACATGTTCTAAATAGGTTCATCCCTAACTCATTTAATTCATCTGAAGTTATAGTATATGCTAATTTATCCCACTCATTAGAAGCTTCTTCTATAAAATTACTATCTAATACTTTTAAGTATCTATGCTCCATTATATTTCTTATATCATAAGTACGTCTTAATTTTAAATCTATATAACTTAAATCTTTAGATATAGGTGTCGCAAATAAGTCTTTATAGGTCCAATACATACCTTTTAGCCCAATATTATTTTTAAAAAATTTAGAAATCCCACTATATTTGCTATTCCATATACTTCTAAACGAAACTTTTCTATCTACTAGACCCAATTCGAAATACTTATTTAAAAAATAACCGATTCTGTCAAACAATGCATAAGCACTTCTATATGCATATTTTACTTTTTCTATGTTCAATCCATATTTAGGGTAATCTAACGTATTTACTAAATATACATTTTCATCAGAAAAATGATTTTTTTCACTATAAATTCCTTCATAAAGCATATACCTAGCAGAACAATACTCTTGTTTAATTTGATTAAATATTCCATAAAAAGATGAATAATCATCAATTGGAGATAATATGCTTGGTAAATGAAGAATGTCATACTTAGGTTTAGCTAAGTAATCAAGATCATTTAGTGTATTCAATGCTAAATTGTTTTTGGCTACCCAATTCCAGTAATCCTGATTATCATTATTTTTCATTAATTTATAATCATCTAAGCCATCTTCTTCTAATAAACTCTTTACACTATACTCTGTATCATAAGGATTAAAGTCATTAGTTGTATTAAGACTATTCATTTTATTATGGTAAAATTCTTTAGCACCAGGATGTACATCATCATCTCCATAAGTTAAAGCTATATTTAATAACTGATAGGAGTACTTATAGAGGAGTTCTTTATTATTTGTATAATCCAAGCATGCGTAATCAAAAATTTCTGTTCCTAAATTCCCAATTGCCATTCCAAACTGAGTAATTGCTAATTTTCTCATTTCATATATCGCAGTGGAGTATTTCCCTATAGCAGTAAGTAAATTACAATAATTCACATTTACACTAAGGTATATACCATTAAAATATGCACGTTCCGGTTCCTTTATATTATGATTATGCTCTTTTAAATAATCATTCATCAAAACAATTGATTTTCTAGCCAAAACCAAACATTTTTCAGTTAACTCTTCCCACTCTAAAGATTCAATGTTTTGATATTTTATTGTAATGTAATTACTTAAACTAGTAAAGCTAATATACAAATAATTTGCACATACCATTTTACATTCAACATAATCAATTGATAACTTTTCTGTTTCTTTACTAATATTAAATAATAAAATTGTATCTTTTTTATCTAAAGCTTCATCCGCATCACTCGCATAATTAAATAATTTACTATTTTCATACCATTTCATTTACGCTACCTCATAATTACTTTTTGTTACCTCATCACTTATGATACGCTTCAGCGTATCGGTTAAGAATGAGGTTTTTATAAAAATTAAATGCCAATTCTCAGGTGATGAGAATTGGCATTTAGTATTTATTCTATATTCTTCATTTTATCATAATCAATCTGAACTCCTCGAAGTTCTAAAGCTTCTTCTGCTACATAAAGTAATTCCTCAAAACTATGATTATCATCACTTAAATCTAGAATTCCTGATTCTAGAACCTTTTTATAATATAATTCTCCTCTTGAGAAAACATAACCCTTAGTATATAAAATTGCATCTTCAGATAAGTAATCATCATTTTCTACTAAGGGATCATACACTTTTAAAACAGATAGATTTTCAATCATGTTTGCTAGTGTGTTATGAAACTCAATAATATGATTTTCATTCAGCTGGGTAAGATATTTTATAAGAGACTGAGTATTATCTTCATCTAAATATTTACCAATAATATCCCAAAAATAATCCTCTTTCATAAAAGAAACTTTTTGTTCTCCTAAATTTGAAGATTCGTAGATGTCTTCTTGATCATTTAGTACTTTTTCAAATTCTTCGGGATGCATATTAGCTAACCATTCATAATAATTTGTCATAGATGTTAGTGTCTCATAAAAAGGTGAATTAATAGGCTTTATATTACTCACATCTAAATTGCCTAGTAATTTATATTTTTTTCATCTTGTTGAAAAGAATCTCCCCAGCAATGATAATTTATATCTCTAGTTCCCGATTTATTAATTGTAGATATCATTATCTCAGAATCTTCAAGCGAAGGATAGTTCTTAGAAAAATATTTGTTAATCATTACTAAAAATGTCTTATTTTTTCGATCCACATCTAGTACTACCATGCACCCGTAAAAGCCTCTAGGTAATTCTTCAATAATTACATCTCCAACTTTCAAATTTTGTATATTCAATTTCATTACTCCTCTTAATAGTGTCTCGGTCTAGGAAGTTTATGCTTGCCGGCCCTCATATTCAAACGACCTTTTCGATAATAGTGATTAACAGCTGCATGTTCTCACACTTTTGCTTTGACTCTAACTATTATATTTTTTAGGAGTTTTCTTTGCTAATCTAATTTTGAAACTAAATACTTTACATGATAAATTCCTACCTTCATATTCTTCATTCCAATCTTCTTGAAATAATAAATTAACTACGAAAGAAATTCCTCCAATCTTATGAGCCGTCGGAGAAATTATTAAATATATTAAATTCTATTTAATTAATCCCTTGTATAACCTTCTTTATCTTTGTTTAAAATCCAATTACCACCGTTCAGATAGCTCGCATAACTTAACCATGAAACATATGGGATCATCAATAATCCTGCTGTTTTTTCAAATTTGTAGAACTTATTAGCTGCAATATTACCTGCGGCTAGTAATACATAACTTTCAAGCAATGATATTTTTCTTAATTTTAAATTGAAATACAATAAAGACCATGCATAATTTAGGCCTAACTGAGTATAATGCACGCTTTTTAGTTCTTTTCTTTCTGCTTTATCTTCCGCTTTTTCATATGCTTTATCATATGCTATACCCATTGATGTATAAAGTATTGGCCATACAATAGGGAAAGTAATAGCTGGTGGTGAATATGGTGGTTTTTTATATTGTTTATAATCATCTTGGGCTTTAGCTGTCAGTCTTCCTATAATTAATCCCCCTGCAAGTGGTAATACTCTTCTCGTTATCTTTTTCAAATCAGTCATCATGTTTTCCCCCTCATTTTTAATATATCGTTAATCCATAAAATTCTTTTATAAATATTTATTTATAAATTTACTTTTTTAAAAACTTAGTTTTACTTTACATTAGTTTAATTCATACTTAATATTCTGAAAAAGTACTATATTTAAATTTCGTATTTGTTGTTATTGATGGTTGTAATATCTAAAAATCATAAAACGCTTTACAGATTAAACAGTGGCAGTAACTCCACCATCAATCACAAATCCTGATCCTGTAGAGTCATTAAGTATACACCATATTAGGATTTGTGATCTTAATTATTCAATTTATTTAGCTGTAACTGAATTCCTTCAAATTGGCTTAAGACGTATGTATCATGTGAAATAATGATTAATTGTGTCATCTTTAAGGAAATTAACATTTGAAGTATATCTTCTTCATTAATGATATCTAAATTGGTTGTTGCTTCATCCAATATGAGGATTTCTGGTTCTAATATTAAAGCTTTAGCTATCCATACCCGTTGAAATTGACCACCACTTAACGTTGAAACTTTTTGATTAAGTATATTGTATGGTAAGTTACACTGATCAAGTACTGTTTCAATGCTTGATGTATAACGCTGTTTATCAATCTTGTAATTCTTAAGTGGTTCTAATAGTGTAGCTAATACCGTTTTACGTTGATTCAAGGTATCGCGTTGATATTGTGGTACATATTGGATGTGCTTCGTCCACTCTTTAGATGTATAAGATTCACGTAAGTACCCATTAAGATACAATTTGCCCTGATAATCCGTATCTAAGCCAGCGATAATCTTGGCTAACGTAGATTTACCACAACCACTCTCACCACTTATGAGTAAGTGTTGGTCATTAATTGTACATGATATCTCTTTAAATATTAGTTTCGTATCTATATATTTGGTTAATCTCTCTATTTTAAGCATAAGGTTGTCTCCGATGTGCAATCGTAATTAATTTTTTCGTGTAACTATATGTCGGCTTAGTTAAGATTGACTCTGCCTCACCACTTTCTATCAATTGACCTTGCTGCATAATGCTAATATGCGTGGCAAAACCTTTCACTAAGTTAATATCGTGTGTGATAAAAACGATGGTCATTTGGTAGCGTTCTTGTGCCTTAAGAAGGTAATGCATAAACTTTTTAACATTTCCTTGATCAAGTGCACTCGTCGGTTCATCTAAAAATAAGTATTCCGGACGTCTAATTAATGACATTATAAAGGCGACACGTTGTGCCATACCTCCACTAAGTTCAAAGGGATAACGCTCAAGTAAATGTTCTCCTTGTCTTAAACCAAGTAATTGCATCATCTGTAAGACGTCTTCCTTAATACACTGTTTAGTCAGATGTGTGCGATTGGCTTCATAAATGTATTTGAAATGCTTAGCTAATGTTATATTTTGAAACATATTACTTTGAACATCTTGAAACATTGCATCTGTTTTAGTTAAATCGATGTCAATATCTCCTTGATAACATAATTGTGGTCGTTTCATTCCAAGTATCGTTCTTGTTAACAATGATTTCCCACTGCCACTTTCACCTATAATGCAATGAAATGCACCTTTAGTTACTGTCAAATCAACATCTTTTAACAATACTTTTTCTTGATCTAAAATCGATAATTGATTGACGTTGACTACCGTATTTACTGCGTTATTTTTTTGTTGATGATTTGACATAATAAGGCGAAACCTCCTAACAATACACCAGGAAAGAAGAAGAGCCACGGTGCACCGTTGAAATAACTTTTCCCATCAAAAAGAATTGTTCCTAACTCAGGCGTCGGCGGTTTAATACCTAGTCCTAGAAAGGCAAGACCAGATATGCTGAGCATCATTTTGCCAAAGTCAGCCGTTACCAAAGCGAATATATTACTCAATAAATGTGGAATCACATGTGTTACTGTCGTTTTGAATGTTGAGTTCCCACTCAATCGTGCATATTGAACAAATGGACGTTTTTGAATATCTCGCGTTAAATTTCTGAAGTAACGTAAATAACGTCCTATCCATCCAATCGTTAAAGCAAGTATCAAACCTATCATGGAGTTACTTACTAAACTTAAAATGACTAATGCGATAATAAATGACGGAATAGCCAACAACATATCGGCAACAAACATAATGATTTGATCTAACCATCGTCTTTCTATGCCTGCAATTAAGCCAAAGATAAGTCCCATACAAACACTTAATAGAATCACTATACCTGTTAAACTCAATGTGACAAGACTACCGACAATCAGTCTTACTAAGAAGTCTCTGCCTAATTGATCGGTACCCAACCAATGTTGTCCATTAGGTGACTCAAGTGGGTTCAAATGTTGCGTGTCTTGCATTAAACCATACGTCACTAATACAACTATCAAACTTAATAGTGAACCTATTGCGATGTACGTTTGATATCTTTTCATCACATCGCACCTCTTTTCTCATTACCTGACTGCTGGGTATGACGTCGTCGAAGTCTAGGTTCATTCTTCAAGATAATCACATCGCCTAAATAATTCATTAGCATAATAAAGACGATGATAAAGATGACAATGCCCTGAATTAGTGGATAATCTCGTTGGTTAATAGCATTAATCAACAATTTACCTATTCCAGACATGCTGAAGATGACTTCAAGTATTACGGCTTTTCCAATTAAATGAATGACACTGTTAATTGAAATGGTCATTAGTGGTGCAAATATCTCTTTAATTTGTACGATGATACGCGCTTTTAACGAGAAATGTCTTAACTGCGCAAGTTGATACGCATCTTGATCTAACGTTTGCGCCATCAAATGTGCTGTCATCAATAAGATATGACACCCTTCTATAACAACAATTGTGAAGATTGGCAGCACAAAGTGTTGCCATGAATCACTACCTACAAATGGTAACAATTGCCAACGTACGCCTAAATAATAAATGAATAAAATAGCTAACCAGTATTCCGGCATTGAGGTCATCACTTGGGCGAATCCACGAATTCCATTAGCGTAACGTGTATGCGGACGCGTCCCAACGAAGTAACCAACAATATAGCCAAATGGCAACATGATACAACTAGAGACAATGATTAGCACAAGCGTTGGCATGATAGCTTCCATTATCATAGCGGTAACCGCTTCGTTGGTACTAAAGCTGTATCCTAAGTTGCCCGTAAGTGCATGTCCAACCCAATCGATATATCTTAGTAACACATGTTGTCCTAAGCCAAGTTTATGTTGTGCCGCTTCAATATTGTCTTGCGTAATCGACGTATAACCATGACGTTGTAGATACAGAATCGCTGGATTACCAGATGTCTTCTCAACTAAAATGAAGATAATAAACGAACTTACGGTTAAATAAAGCATGAATTTAATTGTACGTTTGAGCATTGTTATTCATTAACTTTCAACGCTTTATAATCAATTGGTGCATCCGTAAGTCCAGAGAATTTGAATTGTTTTACTTTATCACTCACTACAAATGTCTCATTAGGATAAGCAATTGGCACACCATAATATTGTTGATTAAAGTGTTTAAATATGTCATCAAACGAACGCTGTTGGTCTTCTTTTGATACAGTTGATGGGAAATCGTCTAGCTGTTTCGTTAATGTTTCATCATCAGCTAACACCCCTGGTTGACCATCATTATTTTTAAACACTGAACTCATAAAGTTGTAAGGCATTAATGCATCTGAATACGTTCTATAGAAAATCAAATCATAGTCTTTTTTCGTCCATAATGTATCATAGTATGATTGTGAATCTAACGTCTTCACATTTAACTTAATACCGGCTTGTTTAAGCTGGCGTTGCACTTTTTCTGCTTTATCTTTCCAACTTGGGAACTCTGCAGTTTGAATGACTAAGTTAAATGATAAAGGTTTGCCATTCTTTTCAAAGATGCCGTCATCGTTTTTATGATAGCCTTCTGATTTAAGTAACCTTTCAGCCGCTTTCATATCATAATCGTGTGGCTGTTGATTATCTTTAGTCACAAATTGTACGTTCTTCTGGAACAGACCATTTACAGATTTACCCGCAATATCTTTCGCATCGATGCTCTTACTTATCGCTTCACGAATTGCGCGATGATTTAATACATCATTTTTAGGGTTAAATGCCATAAAGTGACTTACTGTGCTAGGTCTATCTTCAATCGTTAAGTTCTTATTTTTCTTATCTTGTTTGATTTGTTCATCTGAGAGCATTCCTAAAGCACCACCAGAAATATCTACAGAACCACTTTGTACTGCAGAATTTCTTGAGTCCCCATCTTCAATCGTTTGGAATGCAAGATGATAATTGACTGGGTGACCGTTGTCGAAATATTTATTTGGCTTCATTGTCGTTTTTTCTTTCCCAGTTTTATCAACAACAAATGCACCTGTTCCAATCGCTTTTTCAAATTTACCGTTTACTTTACCATTTTCTACTGAATGTGGACTCATTATACGCAACGGTCTCACTTGTGTTAATTCATTTAACACTTGATTTGATGGAGATTTCAATCTAATTTGGACCACGTGATCATTTTTAACAACGACCTTATCTAATTTTTTTAACGTTTCTACAGTCGTATCTTTATTCATCGCTTTCGCACGATCAATCGAAAATTTCACGGCCTTAGCATCTAATGCTGAACCATCTGAGAATTTAACGTTCTTTTTCAAATGGAATTCATAAACTTTCCCTGATTCATCAACGCGCCATTTATCTGCTAAACCTGCTTTAACGCCCTTATCTTTGTCGTATTTAACTAATGCATCATACACTGCACTATAAACGGGCATCGCTGCATCATAGCCTTGCGCGTCAAGTTTATCCGCCTTTGCTTCAGTAGGTAGCGATACCGTAACATCTTTATCTTCTTTTTGACCATTACCACAACCTGCTAATAAGAGCGTAGCACTTGCTGCTACCGTCATTAATATACGTTTCTTCATTTCTCAGTACCTTCTTTCACTATTGCTTTGATTAAAAATGATTCTTCATATAATGTTTGTAAATAATCATTCGGTGATAAATAAAAATCGCTATAATGTGTTAAATCAATCACGTCAGGTACAGGCTCTTTCATTACTGCAACTTCAAATCCTGCATCCACAAAGCTATCAACGATATGTTTTAGAGAGTGATTCTGAGACGGTGTGGCACCATATTGATTAATCGTGTCATCCATAAACTGACGACTCGGGTTATTAGTTAAATCCGCGAATGAAGCGTAATAAACGCCACCTGGTTTCAATACCTCTTTTAAATCTTTCGCATGTTGCGGAATATCCTCTATTAAGTACAAGACAGACGTACTTACAGCCGTATCAAATATGTGCTTCGTTTCTTGTGGTTTATCTGTTAAATAGTATGTAAGTGGACGTTGTCCTTTTAATGTCTCTGCCTTTTCCAAAGATAAACGTGCTAAATCGATGCCAACACCTTCTTTAAACGGTGTTGTATCGTATAATTGTCGTAAAAATCCGCCTTGATTACATCCCACATCTAAAATCGTTTTCCCTTCGATGTCAGATGTATCAAGCATTTCTATCGTTCTCTCCCAAGCTTCTTGATGGTCTCGTGCCATATCATCATCTGATTCTTGACCTTTTTGCCACCAAACGTCATAACTATCAGTCATTTCATTTTTCTCCTTACTTTAAATCGTAATTATTACGTTTTAAATAATACTATACTCTATCATTTTACACAATAAACTTTTTAACTCATAGCTTATTACTTAGTTTTATTACATTTATGTATATCTGTAAGAAAAATGATATAAACTATAAGTCTATAGTAGTCAAAACACTTCAGACCATTAAAATTATGAATAATGATAGCTATTAAATTGATACTTGAGTGAATGATGCTTTACCAAAAAGTTTTCGACTAACATTGGTATTATCAAAAAATCTATAAAAGCTGTAAATTTACTAAATTAATTGAGTAATTGAATAACAGAATAACAAGTGTTAATAAAATAATCATAATTGTTAATAGATAAATAAACATCAAACGTCTTAATAAGATTGAAACGTTTTTTACTTACTTTTTGATTTATCTCCAGGATTAGTCATTTTTTCTTATCTACTTATTTATAGTTTATTGTATATTTAAGGAAAAATAGAAAGGAATTTAAAAATGTTTAAAGTTAATAAAGATGAAAAGCAGCTAGTTAAAGCAGTAGTTCAATTACTTAATATAGCTTCTGAAAATTTAGAATTTAACGAAGAAGTATTCATTAGCTCAAACCAAATGCTAAGTGAGCCATTTATCACTAATAAAATAAGCATTGAAATAAAAGATGATTTCAAACATGTTATCAATCACTATGGCGCACACGCTGGTTCTGTCTTAATACTTAACCGATTATTCGACGCTTTATATAAATTTTTGAAATATAATTACGATCAAGAAATGCTAGATGAACAATTCGAACAGGTAAAAGAAGAAATCGTAAGATATTAATATCGCTAAAATAAGAGACTACTTTATTGATTATCATGCTCATACAGTCTCTGAACGATCACTGGCTGATAAAGCGATTGAAGTCATTACGCAATTTGTAGCACAAAACCGTGGTAAGTTTTCTGATGATACAGCATTAAAGAATATGATTGAGAACTATGGACTAATTGCCTTAAAAGATGATTATATCGAAGTCAAAATCATTGCATCTGTATTTAAAAATATGTTGATAGAGAATCATTTCCAAGATGTCAACAATGTCGTGAATGCACTAAGGGATAAAGGATTTATCGAATCTGACCATGATCGAATTACAACAAAAAGAACAGTCAAAGATGACAATGGCAAAAAAAAGTCACTTGTCTTTTACCATTTAAAGCTAGATTCAAAATATACATCTATTTTTGGTCTAGCTAAAGATGTTGAACCTATTAAAGCTGAAATTAACTTGGATAACAAAAAGATGCTTGAATCATGGAAAAAACAGAATGATGATTTAATTGATTTTAATAACTTAAAGATGAAATTGTACAGGAGTGAATAAAATGGATGAGTTAATTGAAGTATTAGCTGACTTAGTCGTTGAAAAGTTACAGAACGATAACTAATCATGACGGGGCTAGGAATTATGTCCCAGCCCCTTTTATGTTAAATTTTATATCAAAACTGAATGATTAAATAAACTTCGCATCATTTACGATAACTTTCAACGTACTGTTTAAAAGAGAGTTTTAGGTTTTTTCGATTTGAATCACCTGTAATCCCCAGGATATGCCCATTATCAGCCACTCCCAAATCAAATAAGCTTCTTGATTTAGTAAATTATTCGACAAACGAATTATATCATGTAATAATTCTGCTTTATCTTTATGATATTCTGCTTTAAAATCCCAGTAACTCCCTTCTCTCTTTTCTTGTATTAAATTTATTATTTGATGATTTAACATCACATTACACTCCTTCTTTAAATTAAGTATTCTCTTTCGAAACCAATTCTATATGGGCGAATTTTACAAAATAGTAAAACTATCATTCATTTTCCATTTGTCCTCTTATTTGTACACAAAATAAGAACAAATGTTCCCTTTATTGCTGTTAATTCTACTTTATAATATAAATAAAGTAAATATAACCAATAAAGCAAGTTTGAAAGGACAATCACTTTGAATTTTACAAATTACAAATATTTTACTGGAAAAGATTTGATGAAGGAATGTAACTTGAGTGAAAAAATGTTTAAGAACAGTATGAATAAGCTCAAACGCGTATATAAGTTAGATATAAATAGGTACAAATCAAATCCATCAGCAACCAATAGTGGTTACAGTTTTAACTTATTTGAATTAGAGTTATTTAAAATTTTGCTAAACACTATTGAGGACTTTCCTGTTCCTACATCTGCTAAAAAATTTGATGACATAGATTTAAGAGAGGAGGCATTAAAGAAAAATAATAGTCAATTTATTAGCTATATTACTAATATCAGCGATTCAATTGATAATATTAAAAATGATGCATTAAAAGCGCAAATTTATGCATCTGAAAACTATTCTTTTACTTTAGAATGGCTTAGTGCTCAGTCAAAGTGTAATGATGCATTGTCTTCATTTTTTAATTATACAAATTCTCTAGATTTAGATAAGAGTTCAAAATTATATAGAAAATTAGCACATAGAATTGACGAGTTACTGTTTGAAACATTAATGGAAGATAATATTACATTTGATAATGACTTCAATTTCAAGCAATTATATAAAGCTCATCAATATAATAAAGAAAACAATCCCGAAAATTTTATTATATACAACCAAGTAGAACCTGATGATTCCAAGTATTCAAATGTAAATCATGAAGTAGCTAGATATATATCAAATGAGCCAACTATAGATGAGTATAGTGAACGTAATGATAACAAATTATTAGATTTTTTCATTATTGATATATTAAACAAACTCTACCTTCCAAGTTTAAATAAAAGAATCAATCATAAAATTGTAACTTATGATATACAAAATGATGATGAATCGAAAATCCGTGAAAAATTAAGAAAAAAAGAAATTGTAAAATACCCATTCAACGTTAATGGATACTTTCTCGGTATTGAAAATGACTTATTTTCTAACTATCAAAGAATTATTAATACTATAAATCAATATAAAAACAGTACTTTTGATTTACTAAATTTTGAATCACGTCTAGACAATATAATAAATAGCTCCAAGCCATTAATATCAAACGATAAGTTTTTCCATATTTATAAAGAATTTTATTTGTCATTATCTAAATTTTCTAACCTATTTTATACTAATCGCCAATCTTATATTGATGATGGTATGAGTCCAAATCAAGTAGAGAGCTTCTTAAATGACTTGTATCGAATTCATCTTTTATTAGATAAATATTCATTTAATGAAGATATTGAGCCACTTTCAAAAATAAACATTACCGAATTAACGAACGCTTTCCACTTATTTGAAGAAATAAAATCTACTCAAATTAAAGACGAAATCGTCAGTAAACAAGTCAATGATTTATCTAGTTGGTCTATCGCAAAAACTCTAAGTGAAACCTTAGACAATTTAAAATTTGAATAGCACTACCAAGAGAGGTCGTCCATTTTTTTTGTTTATGGACGACCTCCTTATTTGCGTTTAATTCTCCTTTAATATGTATTTAGCAACACAAATTTAATGCTTATATAGCAAAGGAGAGATTTATTATGACTAACAACATATTCAAGCAATATCCATATTTTTTAAATTCAAATGGCTTTTATGAAGTGATTCCACCTAAAAGTAACAATGATGTAGAAAAAATTATTCAATTGTCTAGTCCCATCATTATTGAAAATAAATTTCTCGACCCGTCTACAGGGGTTGAGAAGTTGATTATTACAGATGGAAAAAATATTGAACGTATTGAAGCATCAGATATCTTAACATCTTTCAAGCTACCTGGATTGATTAAGTACGGCTTCAACATCAATGAACGGTACATTAAATCATTAAGCTATGCGTTACAATCGATGCGCCAGTCACTTCCATTATCTAAATTATATACCGGCGTAGGTGTATTACAGTCTGATGAGGAAGGTATGGTCATTTCATTGGATAAACCATACTTTTCAAAAGAAATAGAGCAATCTCAAGCTAATGAAATCATTTGTGAAACACACTATGATTTACAACCAAAAGGTACTTTCAAAGGCTGGTGGGAGATGTACTTAAAACAAGTTAAAGGGAACTTACTACTAGAACTTGCAGTAGTATTTGCTGCTTCTTCATTAGTTACTGCGTTCCTAAAAACAAGACATGAGGTCGAGTTTGCGGGAACCATATTCTCATTTATGGGAAATTCAAGCACAGGTAAATCGACAGCAGCTGCTTTAGCTGTTTCAATAGCCGGCAACCCTACTAAAGGCAGTAATACCCTGTTTAGATCATGGAATGGTACTAGAAACGCGCTTGAAGGATATTTAAGTAGTAACTTTGGTGTGCCTATCGTATTAGATGAATTGTCAGCTGCAACCTTCAAAGACACTACTGGATTGTTGTACAGTTTGGCAGAGGGACAGGGCCGACAACGCTCTAATATTGATGGTAATGTCAAAGAACTCAAAAATTGGGGCACTACAGTGATAAGTACCGCAGAACACAGTATTTTAAATGATAGTGCACGTAATGATGGTTTGAACGTCCGTACGATTGAAATATCTGAAGCCTTTACAACAAGTGCTGACAATGCAGATGCAATTAAAAGGGCTACATCGGTCAATTATGGCCATATAATGCCATTAGTAGCTGAATATCTTTTAAAACGTGAGGACGAAGTAATTAAATGGTTTCATGCGGAACATGATTGGTTCAAAAACCAACTAAAAAATGAAACGAGTAATACTGGTATTCGTATGTTCAAACGCTATGCAGTGATTGCGACATCTGCTCGGATATTCGAACGTGTTATTGCAGTACCTATTGATATAGATGCAGTAAGAGAATACTTGGTTAGTTATCACTTGGAGTCAGTTTCAGAACGCTCACTAGCAGAGAAATCTATCGAGGTCATTGTTCAGTTTGTAGCGCAAAACCGGGGGAAATTCTCTGAGGATACCAAGCTATCAACAATGATTGAGAATTATGGACTTATTGAACTCAAAGAAGACCACATACAAGTTAAAATCCTGAAAAATGTATTTAAAAATATGTTGAATGAAAATCAATTCCAAGATGTAAATATTGTAATTGATGCTTTACGAGACAAAGGTTATATCCATTCTGATCGGAACCGTAAAACAACAAAACGTAGCGTTCCAGATACTAATGGCAAAAAGAAGACTATTGTCTTTTATCATCTTAAGCTAGATATGACTTATGCTTCAATGTTTGGTTTGAGTTCTAAAACAGAACCTAGTATACCACCATTCGTTGATAATACAAATAAAAATTTGCTAGAAGATTTTGTAACGAAAGCTAAACAATCCGAAGCAAATGACGATTTAGGATTATAAAATATCGCTATAACAACCTAAAGGCTGTTGTAGCTTACTTAATCAAATACTTGGAGGAAATTAAAATGAATACCAAATTCAAATTAATACAATACACATTATGCTCTTTGGTCGAATTAGAGAATCAACAATTAGTCGTAAACTATATTGATCATAACTATGATATAGAATCCTATACGTTAACTGAGACACAACGTAAACTCTTGATACTTTATAAATTTCACCCTGAATTTATGAATGAGGTAGCTCTCACTAATTTCTTTGTGAAAAGTACAAGAGACGACAGAATGACTGTTTATCATATTATCAAATTTTTAAATATTTTATAGAATCGGAGGTCTTTTCATTGGACGAATTAATCACATTACTCGCTAATTTAGTGATTGAAGAAATCAATCACGTTGATGACTAATAATAACGCCCAACACCTCACTGGTGTTGGGCTTATATATAAATTCGTTCATAAATATATATTATCAATTTGGAAGGAGGAAACAGGATGAAACAAGCAATAGGTTATCTACGTCAAAGTACACTCAAACAACAATCACTCTCAGCCCAAAAACAAACCATCAAGGCATTAGCCGAAAAGCATAATATTCAACACATTACCTTTTATAGCGATAAGCAATCAGGTCGAACTGATAAACGCAATGGTTACCAACAAGTCATTACGCTAATTCAACAAGGTCACTGTGACGTATTATGTTGCTACAGACTGAATCGATTACACCGAAATTTGAAAAATGCTTTGAAACTTATCAGATTATGTCAAAAGCATCAGGTTCATATCTTAAGTGTCTGTGATGGCTATTTCAACTTAGACTCATCTTTTGATCGTTTAAAACTTAACATTATCATCAGCCTTGCAGAGTTAGAATCTGATAATATCAGTGAACAGGTCAAAAATGGACTACGCGAAAAAGCACGCCAAGGTAAACTCATTACAACTCACGCCCCTTTTGGCTATCACTATCACGATGGGACATTTACTATAAATAAGGATGAAGCACCTACTGTAAAAGCCATATTCGACGACTACGTGGAAGGTTACGGATACAAGAAAATTTCTCAACGCTTATAAAAATCCAATCACCTCATCAACCGAAAACCTTTCCAAGTGCGTTGTATTATCCTAAATCCTAATTACTGTGGCCGAGTGCTAAATCAATATGGACAATACGATAATATGTTCCCCCCTATTGTTTCAGTCAGCTTGTATGAATACGCTCAAAAGGTTAGAAACCAAAGACAAGTTAATCGTAGATCTTCAGACAACCGACTCAAACAAAAAATCAAATGCCCTTGTTGTGGTTCAACCCTTACCAACATGACCATTAGAAAAACCAATCATTCATTACGTTATTATGTCTGTCCTAAAAACATGAATGCATCACGTTTCATATGTGACTTTAAAGGCATAAACGCTGAAAACCTAGAAAAACAGGTCTTAGAATCTTGCCAAAAATTCTTTCGAGACCAACAGCTCTATTCGAAAATCAAACATGCTATTGAGAAACAGCTCAAAAAACAAAGGATGCATGATACTAGTAACACATTAACTCAGGAAAAGCTTATTGAAAATTTAGCACAAGGAAAAATTGATGTAGAAACATTCAGAGAACAGTCCCAATCAATTAATCTACAGAATAAACCTATACAAGCAATAAGTGATACTCAGTTACAAACATCACTACAAAAGGTTATACAGAAAAGTTTCACGTTAAACATGCTGTATCCCTATATTGATGAAATTCATATTACTAAAAATAAAGAATTAAGCGGAATCTATATAAAAAATGAGCCACTAAACATCGTTAATCAAACGATACAATCATCAACTGGCTAAACAAGAAAGGATAAATCAGCTATGCAACAACTCAAACAAAAACGTGTCGGTATCTATGTTCGTGTATCAACGGAAATCCAAAGTACTGAAGGCTATAGTATCGACGGACAAATCAATCAAATCAAAGAATATTGTAACTTTCATCATTTCGAGGTCAAAGATATATACGCCGATCGTGGTATATCAGGAAAGTCTATGAACCGTCCTGAACTTCAACGTATGTTACATGATGCAAATGAAGGTCTCATCGATTGTGTCATGGTATATAAAACAAATCGACTCGCACGTAATACATCAGACTTACTCAAAATTGTTGAAGACCTTCATCGTCAAAATGTCGAATTCTTCAGCTTATCTGAACGTATGGAAGTCAATACTTCTTCTGGTAAACTCATGTTACAAATACTTGCGAGCTTCTCAGAATTCGAACGTAATAACATTGTCGAGAACGTATTCATGGGACAAACCAGACGTGCTCAAGAAGGCTATTATCAAGGCAATATTCCACTAGGATATGACAAAATACCTGATAATAAACACGAACTGATGATTAATCAACATGAAGCGAATATCGTGAAATATATATTCGAATCTTATGCCAAAGGACATGGTTATCGTAAAATTGCCAATGCCCTCAATCACAAAGGATATGTTACTAAAAAAGGTAATCCTTTTAGCATCAATTCAATAACCTATATCTTAGTCAATCCATTCTACATTGGTAAAATTCAATTTGCGAAGTATAAAGATTGGAATGAAAAGCGTCGTAAAGGACTGAATGATAAACCTATTATAGCTGATGGTAAACACCCTCCTATTATTAGTCAAGAATTATGGGATAAAGTCCAATCACGCAAAAAACAGGTCAGTCAAAAACCTCAAGTTCATGGTAAAGGAACCAATCTATTAACAGGTATTATTCACTGTCCACAATGCGGCGCACCTATGGCGGCAAGTAATACCACTAATACACTCAAAGATGGAACTAAGAAACGTATTCGCTATTATTCTTGTAGTAACTTCCGAAACAAAGGCTCAAAAGTATGTTCTGCGAATAGCGTTAGAGCTGATGTTATCGAAAAGTATGTTATGGATCAAATACTTGAAATAGTCAAAAGTGATAAAGTCATTAATAAAGTCTTAGAACGTGTCAATCAAGAGAATAAAGTCGATATTGGTGCATTGAACCATGATATTGCTTATAAGCAACAACAATTTGATGAAATACAAGCTAAATTAAATAATTTGGTTAAAACTATTGAAGATAATCCAGACTTAACGTCCGTACTCAAAGAAACCATACACCAATATGAAACGCAACTCAATGATATCACAAACCAAATGAATCAACTCAAGCAGCAACAAAATCAAGAGAAACCATCTTATGATACGAAACAAATCGCTCTCCTATTACAACGAATATTTCAAAACATAGAATCCATGGATAAATCACATCTTAAAGCATTATACCTTACGGTCATTGATCGTATCGATATTCGTAAAGATGGGAATCATAAAAAGCAATTCTATGTCACACTCAAGCTCAATAATGAGATTATTAAACAACTTTTCAATAATACTCAGCTCGACGAAGTGCTTCTCAGCACTTCGTCTTTATTTTTGCCTCAAACACTCTACTTTCAAATCTAATATCTATGTACTGTCCTTTCGTCATCCAATAACACACATCTCATATATTCTATCCATAGATGAAGCTAGCCTAACGAACACGCATGCTTATATTGTATGACGAAAGAACATCCCAAAATAAAAAATGAACGGGATGATAACGGGATTTGATAAATCTATATAAGAAAAGGATTACGCAAGCGTAATCCCGAAATCCCATTATTATTTATAAATAAATAATATAAAAAGAAAAAGTAAGTCGTACTGACATCTACAAATCCAAATAATATATAAATATATAGCTATATTTCCCGAGAAATGAGCGGGATAACGGGATTTCCTTGTCATACCAACAATTGTCATGACTTTCGATTGGGATATTTTCTATATTTCAGTGGGATTTCTAGGCGAAACAAATGGTATTTCAAACTTATATTATCAAAATGATGTATCACATGCATACATCCGTCAAACACATTAGGAGGTCATAATGATGACACTAGAACAACAACTCAAGCACTATATAACCAACTTATTCGAACTGCCAAAAGATGAAAAGTGGGAATGTGAATCTATCGAGGAAATCGCTGATCATATCTTACCTGACCAATATGTAAGGCTTGGGCCACTCAGTAATAAAACACTTCAAACCTACACCTACTACTCTGATACACTTCACGAAAGTAATATCTATCCTTTCATTCTCTACTATCAGAAACAGCTCATAGCCATTGGTTATATTGATGAAAACCACGATATGGATTTCTTATACCTACACAACACTATCATGCCCCTTTTGGATCAACGATACTTACTAACAGGAGGACAATAATATGCATAAATACATCAAAATTACACAACTCGTCATTACAATTCTTAGTGAAATTATCATTTGGATGAAAGAATCAGAACGAAAGGAAAACGCTTATGAATAGATATATCACTCGTGGTATTGCCAATAGCTTACCTATCATCTTACAACATCAATTATGGCAACTCGTAGCACGACGA
The DNA here is from genome assembly GCF_001839185.1 of Staphylococcus sp. HMSC65H10. Lineage (NCBI taxonomy): Bacteria > Bacillati > Bacillota > Bacilli > Caryophanales > Staphylococcaceae > Staphylococcus > Staphylococcus sp. HMSC65H10. Next base: position 226,971 of record NZ_KV840424.1, read on the forward strand.
GAACAAACACAATCAAAAGGCAAGGAATCATTGGATTATTTTCATATATTCCAATTCAATATGTACAATAACCAACTATATATCAAACACAAACAAGAACGTCCTGAGTATGTCAAAACGCATAAGGCAAATGTCAAACAGTCTATCGATATCAATAAGGTCTACATTATCCGAGAAGATGATGTAGACCTTTCTTATTACGTCATGTTGTTACCTGAAGAATACTAAAGGAAGTGAATACTATGAATACGGTCAAAAGCACCATACACACAGAAGCAATTTTTAGCGACGATGAACAACATCGTTACTTACTCAAAAAGACTTGGGATAAAAACAAACCCGCATGTACAGTGATAACGATGTATCCTCATTTAGATGGCGTATTATCACTCGATCTTACCACTGTTCTAATTCTTAATCAATTAGCGAATTCTGAACAATATGGCGCAGTATATCTTGTAAATCTATTCTCTAATATTAAAACTCCAGAGAACCTTAAACATATCAAAGAACCTTTTGATAAACACACAGACATCCACTTGATGAAGGCGATTAGTGAAAGTGACACAGTGATTTTAGCCTATGGTGCTTATGCGAAGCGACCAGTTGTCGTCGAACGTGTAACACAAGTAATGGAAATGTTAAAACCGCATAAAAAGAAAGTCAAAAAACTTATTAATCCAGAAACAAATGAAATTATGCATCCACTCAATCCTAAGGCACGTCAAAAATGGAACTTGAAATAAAAAAGGTTTATCTATGAACCATGACACTACACAATCAGACTGGAGAACGGTTGCTAGTCGCTTATCATCGCAAAATTATATATCAATCGCAAAAGGACTAGCACGTCATTTTACAGCTATTGAAGAAAAGGAATTACTGGATAAAATTTATAACGTTTTTATGAATAATGATGCTATAATAACGATATTTAACACTGATTCACAAGAAATTATTAAGTACTATCTATCAAAATGAAATATATGTTTCAATAAAACTAGAGCCTCCTTCACTTTGCGGTGAAGGAGGCTCTATTATTTTTTATTTTCTTTACTCTATTTTATTGATAACAGAAATTTTCATATTTACTTATTAGTATCAAGTGTTGTAGTTCTGTGTATCCCTTATCAGATTTCCACTTAATATTCTATCATTTACATTATATTTAAACGTGTAACTAGCACAAGCTATTGAATTACTAGCTATTGCAATTAACTATTTCAGTTAATTCTTTAATCGTTAAAGTTTGATTAGCATTTCTATGAATCACTTTATGCCCATTAGAACTTAGTAGAACCATATAATTTAGTAAATCTACTCTAACCTTTTTAATAAACATTAGTTTTAAATCATAAATTTCAATATAATCTTCTTCCCACAATAACAGTCCATGAGAAAGATAAATGTGTGCATTTTGCAAATCTATCGGACCTTCTCCTACTCGTGGTATAAGTATTTTTTGTTCTACTTTCTGCATTTGAATTGTGTTATAATTATGAGATGATTTTTATAAATAGAAGTAATTTGTTTGGTAAATGTAAAATGGTAATTTCAGTTAATAATATGTTGAATTGTGTTAATCAAACAACATTTAGCATTCAATCTGTTTTTGATTAACATACATTTACTTGGGTATTATTAACTTTAACTAAACCAAATTTCAAATTCAGAAAAATCATTCATTTTACAACTAAGGGTACTTGAATACAGTCATACTATTTCAGTCATAACCTTACTCATGAAAGGGAAGAAAAATATGTCAGAAGATAAACTGCAAAGAGAGTTGAGTAATAGACATATTCAACTTATCGCTATCGGTGGCGCGATTGGTACAGGATTATTCCTTGGATCAGGAGAATCTGTACATTTAGCTGGTCCATCTATTTTATTAACTTACGTTATTGTTGGCTTTGTATTATTTATGTTTATGAGAGCAATGGGCGAAATTCTTTTATCAAACTTAGGGTTTAAATCGTTTGGAGATATTGCCCATCATTATATCGGTCCAATTGCTGGATTTATGGTTGGTTGGACATATTGGCTTACTTGGATTATTTCAGGTATGGCTGAAGTTACAGCAGTTGCTAAGTATGTCTCATATTGGTATCCGACTGTACCTAACTGGCTTACAGCTGCATTTACTATTTTAATATTAGTAGCTTTAAACTTATTCAGTGCAAAGTTATTCGGAGAATTAGAATTTTGGCTTTCAATAATTAAAGTTATAACAATTGTAGCTTTAATTATTGTAGGAATCGTAATGATTGTGCTTGGAATGAAAACGTCATACGGCCAAGCAAGTGTAACAAACCTCTGGAGTAGAGGTGGCTTTTTCCCAAATGGCATTCAAGGCTTCTTGATGGCCTTTCAAATGGCTATCTTTTCATTTATTGGTATTGAGTTAATCGGAATTACAGCTGGGGAAACTAAAAACCCACATAAAACGATTCCTAAAGCAATTAATAATGTACCTGCACGTATTCTGATTTTTTACATTGGATCATTAGCAGTCATTATGTCTGTTGTGCCCTGGGATAAATTAAATCCTGCTGATAGCCCTTATGTAAAATTATTCGGACTAATTGGAATTCCATTTGCTGCAGGTATCATTAATTTTGTTGTATTAACAGCGGCTGCTTCATCGTGTAATAGTGGCATTTTTGCAAATAGTCGTACTATGTACGGTTTAGCAGGTCGTAAACAGGGACCACCATTCTTACATAAAACAAATAAGCATGGTGTACCTCATTATGCAATTCTAGTAACTTGCGGACTATTAAGTATTTCTATTGTTTTAAATGCAATATTTAAGGATGCAACAAAAGTATTCGTCCAAATTACAATATTTTCAACAGTATTGAACATTTTAATTTGGACACTTATCATGATTGCCTATTTAAATTATGTCAAACGTAATCCTGAATTACACAAAGACAGCAAATTCAAAATGCCTGGTGGAAAATATATGGCCTTTGCAATTTTAGCTTTCTTTGCTTTTATCTTTATAATCTTATTAATTAACAGCTCAACAAGAATTGGCGTATTATTTATACCGGTATGGGCAATCATTCTTTGGATTATGTATCAAAAATATAAAAAAGAATCTGATAAAGCGAAAGTTGAAATGGAATAATATTAACAACACATTCCCTATTATTTGGAGAATGTGTTGTTTTATTTAGAATTTTCATGTAATAAATAAAGGTATCTTCAGCTCTATTTTTATAATTTTGTAGTAAGCATAATAAATCAGAAGGATTAGAGAATAGTGAGAAAATGAGAAATAGTATGGATTAAATTGTTAAATAGAGTAATTACAGTGAATGATGACTTATTTATTATTTATACTTATAATGCAAGTATAAATAATAATTTTAGGAGTGGAATTATGAAACTAAGAGCATTAGAAGTTAGTGACTTACCTTTTGTTCATGAATTAAACAATGAATATTCTATTATGTCTTATTGGTTTGAAGAGCCTTATGAAACTTTAACGGAACTTCAATATTTATTTGATAAGCATTTATTAGATGAATCAGAAAGACGTTTTATTGTTGAAGATGAAAATCAAGTGGTCGGTATTGTTGAATTAGTAGAAATTAATTACATCCATCGTAATTGTGAAATACAAATAATTATTAAACCTGAATTCAGTGGTAAAGGATATGCAAAGTTCGCATTCGAAAAAGCCACAAGTTATACTTTTGATATTTTAAACATGCATAAGATTTATCTATTTGTTGATACAGATAACGAAAAAGCTATTCATATATATAAGTCACAAGGATTTAAAAAAGAGGGATTACTCAAAGAGCAATTCTATACTAAAGGTAAATATAAAGATGCATATATTATGTCATTATTGAAATCTGAATATATTTAATAGTATAAAGATAACTCCCCCTATTCTTCTGTCTGCGTTTAAACTTTTTTATTTTTAAATTATATTTTTTAAAAAATACTAATATTTTATATAATTTAACAATAAACAATTATTATGCCTATAATATGAAAACGTTAATAGTTTATGCGACCCGAAATCGAAAAGCCGTAAAGTTAAAGTACCTGATTTTTATACAATAAATTTCCAGTCAGTAGCATAAAAAGATGATTTCAACGGGTTAAGCGATGAGACATTTTTTATCTAATTTGAAAAATTATCAACTGAAATGACTAGATTTTGCCGTTATTAATAATATAAACAAAAAGTAGTTTTACTTTACTTTCAATCTTATAATGACATCATTAACCAAATATTCAATAATCATACATTAGACGAAGTGCTCCTCAGCACTTCGTCTTTATTTTTGCCTCAAACACTCTTTCTTCAAATCTAATAAAAAGTAAGGTGCAGTTATATACCTCACTTATCTTCATCATATTCAAATGGAAATCTGTATGGATCTTCCATCAGACACTTTCTCTTTGCATCTAATTCAGGTATACCTTCTTCATCTGCAACAGCATCATCAAAATTCAATCCTAAATCATTCAAAGCTTTTTCAAAACTTACAAGTTCTTTCTGCATGTGCGACCATACTTCATCAGTAATATATATATTCCATTATGCAAATGATAACCATTAATGAAACCATTCATATCATACTTCAAGTCATCATCTGAATAATGACCATATTTACTAAAACTTACCACTAGCTTCAACTCCTTTGACTTTCACTTTAGTCAAAGTTATATGTATTTCAACTTATTCAGTGTCCTTTCGTCATTCAATAACACCTATCTAACAAATATCTTCAACACGCTAACTACTCATGACTCAATGTGAAGCTTATATTGATATGACGAAAGAACATCCCAAAATAAAATACAAGCGGGATAGTAACGGGATTGGATAACTTCATGTATAAGAAGGATTACGCAAGCGTAATCCCAAAATCCCATTATCATTTATAAATAAATAATATAAAAAGAAAAAGTAAATCATAACTACACCTACAAATCCAAACTATATATAAATATATAGCTATATTTCCTAAGAAATGATCGGGATAACGGGATTTCCTTGTCATATCAACAATTATTACGACTTTCGGTTGGGATCTTTTCAGTATTTCAGTGGGATTTCTAAGCGAAACAAACGTTATTTCAAACTTATATTATCAAAATGATGTATCA